>NZ_JBHXNW010000015.1:76035-111131 GCF_042717365.1 Streptomyces sp. NPDC058534 | reverse complement strand
GCGCGCCCCCCCGCCCCCCCCCACCCGGCCCACGGGGGGGGTGTGTGGCGCTCGTGGCCGGGTGCTCTGGGGGACCCCCCCGCCCCCCGGGCCCCGCCCGCCGCGCGGGGCGGCGCCTTCGACTGCCGCCCGGCCTGCGCCTGGTAGAGGCGGCGCAGCCGGACCACGCCCAGGTCGTGCTGGTAGAGGTTCTCCCGCTGGTCGGCGTCCGCGGGCATGCTCTCCAGGATGACGCGGTCCTGCTCCAGGACCTCCCAGTGGCGCTCCTCGATGAGGGTCCTGTAGAGGAACCGCCAGGTGTCCCGCTGCCAGTCGCTCACCTTGCGGTACCGCCAGAAGAAGACACCGGTGCGTCCGGCGTCCACCGGGCAGGCCATGCCGACGATGCCGAAGGGGCCCCCGGGGCCGGCCGACGGCGGGTAGGGGATGGACAGGTCCACCCAGTCGACGCCGGTGTGGCACAGCTCGACCCAGTCGAAGTTGACGCCCCGCTGGTCGGTCTTCTCGAAGAAGTAGCCGCGTCCGGTCTCCCGGATGCGGAACTTGGCGGTCGTGTCGCCGGCGAACATGGTGTGCGACTCCGAGTGCAGGAACGCGCCGTGCATCGGGTCCAGCAGGTTCTCCATGGCGAACCGCCACGGCACGTTCCACTCGGCGTAGCAGAGGAGCGCGGAGATCTCCTCGTCGGCGAGTGGTTCGGGGAGGGTGAGTTCCACCGGGTCGGGGTGCTCCTCGTCGCCGAAGTAGGCGAGGATCGCGCCGCCGGCCTCGCGTACGGGCAGCGAGGTGACGAGGGTCTTGCCCTCCAGGTTGCAGCCGGGCAGGCCGGGCACCGAGGTGACCGTGCCGGTGCCGTCGATCTCGACGCCGTGGTACCAGCAGGCGACGCGGTCGCCCAGGTGCTTGCCGAGGGAGAGGGGTGCGCCGCGGTGGGGACAGCGGTCGGCGAGCATGGAGAGGCCGCCGTCGGACTTGCGGAAGAGCAGCCAGTCCTCGCCGAGGGCGGTCACCCTGCGCATGCCTCCGGGCGAGACGAAGCCGGACGGTACGACGGGGTGCCACTGGTTGCGCAGGCCGTGGGCGTAGATGTGGTCGGCGGTGTCGTGGGTCGAGAGGGTCATGTCAGGCTCCCAGGCGGTTCATCTCGGCGCGGAAGGCGTCCTCGGTCCAGGGCTCGCCCGTGGGGGTGCGCAGCTGGCGGGAGTTGAGGCCGTCGATGACGTCGGTCAGTTCGTGACCGTCCTTGGTGAAGATGTCCTCCAGCGTGCGCGCGAGCTTCAGCTCGTACGGGGTGGGCTCGTGGTCGCGGGTCTGGTGGGGGTCCAGGAAGGGCCAGGTCTCGGGCACGGCGTTCTCCGTAGGGAAGTCAGCTGTTTCAGGGGGGTCAGAGGTTCAGGACGAGGCGGTCCGAGGCGCAGCGCGAGACGCAGATCATCATCGTCTCGCCGTTGGCGCGCTCCGTGTCGCTGAGGAGGAAGTCGCGGTGGTCGGGGGTGCCGGCCAGGACGCGGGTCTCGCAGGAGCCGCAGATGCCGTCCCGGCAGGACGAGGCGACGGCCAGTCCGGCGTTCTCGGCGGCCGCCAGGATCGAGGTGCCGGGGTCCACGCGCAGGGTCACGCCCGATGTACGGCACTCGACGTCGAAGGCGCTGTCGTCGCCCTCCCGCGCTGCCGCGGCCGGTGCGGCGAAGCGCTCGGTGCGCACCTGCCCTTCCGGCGCCGCCTCCTCGACCGCCCGCAGCAGCGGTTCCGGGCCGCAGCAGTACACCAGCGCGTCGGCGGGCAGGTCCGCGAGCGTGCCGGCGACGTCGATGTGGCCGAGTTCGTCCTGCGGCACGAGGGTCACCTCGCCGCCGCCGAGCGCCGCGAGTTCGCCGCCGAAGGCCATCGAGGCGCGTGACCGGCCGCCGTGGACGAGCCGGTACGGAATGCCGTCGCACTGTGCCCGGCGGGCCATCGCCAGGATCGGGGTGATGCCGATACCGCCGGCGACGAAGACGTAGGAGGCGGCGGGTTCCAGGGCGAAGTGGTTGCGCGGCCCGGCCACCCGCACAGTCTGGCCGGGCCGCAGCTTGGTGTGCACGTGGCGCGAACCGCCGCGCGAGGCCGGTTCGTCGAGGATGCCGAGGCGGTAGACCACGCTGTCCGCCGGGTCGCCGCACAGGCTGTACTGGCGGACGTGGCCGCCCACGTGCAGGTCCAGGTGGGCGCCGGGCGCCCAGGCGGGCAGCGGCTTGCCGTCGGGGTGGACCAGCTCGACGGAGAGGACTCCGTCCGCCTCCCAGGTCGTGCGGTGGACGAGGAGGTCCAGTTCCTGCTCTTCGGTGGCGCTCATGTCGGCGGGCCTCCCTACCGGGTGGGGATCTTGACGGGCGGGGTGAACGGGTTCTTCATCGGGCCGAGCGCGGCCAGGTCGACCTCGACGAGGGTCGGGCCGTCGGAGGCGACGGCCGCGTCGATCACCTTCGCGGCCTCGCTCGCGTCGCCGATCCGCGCGTAGGGCAGTCGGCAGGCGGCGGCGAGCTGTGCGAAGTCGGGGGTGAACAGGTCGACTCCGGAGCGGCGTTCGGTGTAGGTGGCCTGCATGTTGCGCAGTACGCCGTACCCGCCGTCGTTGAAGACGATCAGGGTCAGGCGGGGCCGCTCCTGTGCGAGGGTGAGCAGTTCGCCCAGGTGGACGGCGAGTCCGCCGTCCCCGGCGATCACCACGGTCGGCTGGTCGGGGCGGGCGAGGGCGGCGCCGATGCCCATGCCGAGGCCCTGTCCGATGCCGCCGCCGCGCGGGAAGACGTTGGCGCGCGGGTCGTGCATGGGCAGCAGGCGGTTGCCCCAGGACGAGGACGGGATGGTCACGTCGCGGGCGACGACGCTGCCGCGGGGCAGGGCGGCGGCGAGGGCGTCGCAGATCGCGGCCTGGGGGCCGATGCCGTCGTGCAGGGCGGCCCGCACCTCGTCGCGTACGCGGCGGACCCGGTCCGTCCAGTCCGCGTCGGCCCGTACGGCCGCATCGGTGAGTCGTGGCAGGACAGCGCTCGCGTCGCCGTGGAGACCGTGCCGGGCGGGGTACACCCGGCCGAGGGCGGCGGCGTCGACGTCGATCTGGATGTGCGCCTCGGGGAGGCGGAGCCCGTAGTCGGCGGTCTCGTTGGAGCGGAAGTGGGTGCCGACGGTGACGACGACGTCCGCGTCGGCCAGCAGCGCGCGTCCGGCGGGAGTGGTGGCGAAGTTGCCGACGACCAGGTCGTGGTCCTCCGGTACGCAGCCGCGGCCGGAGTTGGAGGTGAGCAGGCCGGCGCCGGTCGCCTCCAGCAGGGCGAGCAGCTGGTCGCGTGCGGTGTTCGCGCCGCCCCCGGCCCAGATCAGCGGGCGTCGGGCGGAGGCCAGCAGGTCGCGAGCCGCGGCCAGCCGGGACGCGTCCGGCACCGGCACTTCAGGAGCGGGCGCGGTTGCGCCGTCGTCCTCCTGGGCCGCGTACTGGAGGTCGATCGGCCACTCCACGCTCGCGGGACCACCGGGGGCGGCGAGCGCGGCGGCGGACGCCTCGCGCAGGACGCGGCCCGCGTCCCGCGCGGAGGTGACGGTCGCGGCGTACTTGGAGACCGCGGCGAGCATGCCGAGCTGGTCCTTGGTCTCGTGGATGAAGCCGCGCCCGCTGCCGAGGTACGCCGACTCGACCTGCCCGGTGACGTGCAGGACGGACGTCCCGGAGGACAGGGCCTCGATCAGGGAGCCCGCCGCGTTGCCGGCGCCGGTGCCGGTCGAGGTGAGGGCGCAGCCGATGGAGCCGCGGGCCCGGCCGTAGGCGTCGGCGGCGTTGACAGCGCTCGCCTCGTGCCGCACCGGCACGAACCGCAGGTCGGGGTCGGCCTCGACGGCCTCCACCAGCGGCAGGTTGTGCACGGAGACGATGCCGAACACGGTGTCGACGCCGAGGGACTTGAGATGGGCGGCCAGGAGTCCGCCACCGTGGTCGTAACGCATACGAACTCCTCACAGGATGCCGCGGCCGACTCCGCCGCAGACATCGATGCTGGTTCCGGTGATGTAGGAGGCGCGCGGCGAGAGCAGCGAGACGATCGCGTACGCGACCTCCTCGGCGCGGCCGAGCCGCCCCAGGGCGATGCCCCGGTCGGCGGCGATCTCCGCCTGCCACTCCTCGTAGGTGAGGCCGCTGTCCGCCGCCGCGTGGCGGCGGGTCCACTGCCCGGTGTCGACCAGGCCGAGGCAGACGGAGTTGACGCGGATGCCCTCGGGGGCGAGTTCGCGGGCCAGGGAGGCGGAGAGGTTGAGGATGCCGGCCCGGGCGGCGCTGGTCGTGATCAGCCGGGTCTCGGGCTGTTTGGCGAGGACGGCGTTGACGTTGACGATCGCGGCGGCGTCGGAGGACCGGAGGTGGCCGCGGGCGGCGCCGAGGGGGTTGAGGACGCCCGCGAACTTCAGCTCCAGTTCGTCGCGCCAGTCGTCCGCGGTCGTCTCGTCGAGGGCCTTCATACGGGACTGGCCCGCGTTGTTGACGAGCCCGTCGAGGCGTCCGCCGAGGTGTGCGGCGGCGCGCTCGGTGAAGTCCCGTACGGCGTCGGCGTCCCGGACGTCGCAGACGCCGGTGTGGAGCCGGTCCGGGCCGGCGCCGAGGCCGGCCACGGCCTTGGCGAGCCGGTCGGCGTCGCGTCCGCAGGTCGCGACGCGGGCGCCCTCCGCGAGCAGGGACCGGACCGTGGCCAGGCCGACGCCGGAGCTGCCGCCGGTGACCAGGACGGTGCGGTCGGCGAGGCCGAGGTCCATGGGTACTCCTTGCAGACGGGTGTGTTTGGGGGGCGGGGTTCAGTGCATGGTGAAGCCGCCGTTGACGGCGACCACCTGCCCGGTGAGGTAGCCGGACTCCTCCCCGAGCAGGAAGGAGACGAGCCCGACCAGGTCGTCGGGCCGCTGCGGCCGGGGTATCGCGCGGTTCGCCGCGTACAGGGCGTGGCGCTCGGCGGGTACGGTCTCGGTCGCCTCGACCTCGGTCAGTCCCGGTGCCACGGCGTTGACGGTGATGTCCCGCTCGCCCAGTTCACGGGCCATGGCCCGGGTCAGGGCGAGGACCGCGCCCTTGGAGGCGATGTAGTGGGCGAGGCGCGGGGAGCCGTAGAGGGCGGCGTCCGAGGCGATGTTGACGATCCTTCCCGGGCGGGACATCAGCGGCAGCAGGTGCTTGGCGACGAGCCACGGGCCGCGCGCGTTGACGGTCATCAGCCGGTCCCAGGATTCGACGTCGATGTCCTGGAACTCCCGGCCGCCGACGCCGTTGGCCAGCGCCGCGTTGTTGACCAGGCCGTACAGGGGGCCACCGGCCGCGACGCGGGCGGCCAGCGCCTCGACCGAGGCGGGGTCGGCGACGTCCAGGGCGACGGACTCGGCCGTGCCGCCCGCGTCCCGGATCGCCGCCGCCGTGCGGGCGCCCCACTCCTCGTTCAGCTCGGCGACGACGACCCGGTACCCGTCGGCCGCCGCCCGGCGGGCCATGGCCTCCCCGAGGCCACGGCCCGCGCCGGTCACGACGACCGTACGGCGCCCGGCCGCGGGGTCAGTCACGGGTGACGCCGTACAGCGGGGAGTACTCGGGGTACGTCGGGACCTGCGGCTTCTGCGTGCCGATGATCACGCAGAACAGGGCGTCCGTGTCGCCCTCGTTCTTCAGTGAACGGGTCACCCCGGCCGGCACCACGATCATGTCGCGGTAGCCCAGCGTGCGGTACTCGGTCTCGTCGGGGCCGCGGTGGATGCCGACGCGGACCTCGCCCTCCAGGACGAAGAACGCCTCCTCGACGTCGTGGTGGGTGTGGGCCGGGCCCTCGCCGCCGGGCGGCAGCAGCATGTTGGAGAAGGTGAAGCCGCCGGAGGGGAGGATCCGGCCGTCGTCGTCGTGGTTGCCGGTGGCGCCGGAGCCGACGTAGCGGATCTGCGCCCGCTTGTACTGCGGGCCCGCCTTCTCCTGGAAGGACAGGGTGCCCCAGTCGGGCTCGCGGGAGTCCTTGGAGGCGATCAGGGACTCGGTGTACTTGGCGAGGTCTCCGCCGTTGTCGTAGGCGTCGGTGGTCAGCGGCATGGTGATCAGCCCTTCCGGGTGCGATTGCGGGTGCGGGTGTCGGTGACGATGTGCAGGTGGGAGAGCAGCCAGGCGTTGAAGTGCTCGGGCTGTTCCTGGTTGGCCAGGTGACCGGCGTCCTTGACGATCACGTAGGCGGTCCGGTGCAGACCGCCGGCCAGGACCTGTGAGGCGTCGGGACCGGTGATCCGGTCCTTCTCCCCGCACAGGACGAGGGTGGGCGCGACGACCCGGGCGAGTTCGCCGCGCAGGTCGGTGCGGGCCATCGACTCGGCCGCCTGCCGGTAGCCGGGCGGCCGGATCGAGTCGGCCATGGTGTCGACGACCCGCCGCACCAGTTCGGGCGGCGCGTCCTCGGAGACGAGGCGGGGGCCGCGCTTCTCCGCGAAGGCGCGCGGGCCGAGGCTCTCCAGTTCCGGGACCCGGGCGCGCATGGCGGCGGCCTTCTCGGGGCTGGTGCCGGAGCCGGGGGTGGAGTCGGCGACGGTGAGGGAGGCGACGAGGTCCGGGTGCCGGGTGGCGAGCCGCAGCCCGATCACGCCGCCCCAGGAGACGCCGACGACGTGTGCCTCGGTGTCCCGCGCGCGGATGACGGCGGCGGCGGTGTCGGCGAAGTCGTCGAGGGTCAGTTCGCCGTCCGGGTCGGCCGACCTGCCGTATCCGGGCGCGTCCCAGGCCACCATCCGGTGACCGGCGGCGAGCGCGTCGGTCTGCGGCGCGAAGGCGGCGGACGAGGAGCCGATGCCGTGCAGGCACAGCACCAGCGGCCCGTCGTCCCCGCTCTCCGCCAGGTGCAGCCCGGCGAGGTCGTGGGCGGTCACAGGATCTGCCCCCGGCGTCCGGCCAGGGCGGCGAGCGAGCGCAGCACGGCGTACGGGACGACCTGGCTGGTGGCCGGGTTGGCCGCGTCGGGGAGGTGGCGGACCTCGAAGCGGTACGAGCCACGCGGCCCGCTCGCCTCGATCACGTGGGAGGTGTGCGTGACGGCCGGGTCGGCGACGACCCTGACCCGTACCGCGTCGAGGTCCCCGACGGCGAGCGCCACGGAGGCGGCGACGTTGGTCGACTTGGGGAACTTGGCGGGTACGTCGCGCGCGGTGCCGGCCATGACCTCCACGGGGCCGGTCGCGGTCCGCAGCCGCGCGAGCGACTCCTCGTCCATCCAGGGCTGTTCGAGGGTGGCGGGCAGCTTGGTGGTGGTCAGCGTGACCTCGCCGAGCGGCCCCATCGCCCGTACGGCCTGCAGCAGGTCGAGCCCGCCGACCGCGCCGCCGGTGAAGTAGACCCGGCCGGGCCCGGTGGCGAGGAGCCGCTTCGACAGCTCCTCGTCGGTGAGCGCCCCGGTGGACGCCACGAGCAGGTCGGTGCCGGACGCGAGGACCGCCTCGCCCCATTCCCGTACGACGCCCTGTCCGGCGGCCTCGACGATCAGGTCGCAGGAGGCGAGGGCCTGTTCCACGGTCAGCTGCGGGGCGGGCACCGCGTCGCCGAGCGGGCGGTTGTCGACGATGCCCGTCAGTTCGGCTCCCGGGACCTCTCCCGCGGCGAGCGCGCCGCCGACGACGCGTCCGATGGCGCCCCAGCCGATGAGGCCGACCTTGCGTGGGCCGTTGTTCATGCCGCTGCTCCTTCGGTGCCGGCGGGGGCGTCGGTACGGGCGTCGGTAGGGGCGTCGGTTCGGGCGTCCGCACGGGCGTCCACCGGTGGTGCGGCGACGGGGCTGCCGTCGGGGGTGCCCGCCATGTGCGCCCGGATCCGCGGCGAGGGCGGGCCCGCGGTCCCCCACAGGTCGGACAGCTCGGGGGTGCGCCGCCACACCTTGCAGATCCAGGTGTCCTCGACGATCTGGGCGACCTCGGTGGTGTACTCGCACACCAGGCCCGTGGGGTCGGTGAAGTACGAGAAGGTGTTGTTGCCGGGGCCGTGCCGGCCGGGGCCCCACTCGGGGGTGATGCCGTGGTGCCTGAGCCGGCCGAGGCCGCGCATGAAGTGGTCGAGCGACGTCATCTCGTACGCCACGTGGTTGAGGGAGACCCACGGTGCCTGGTTGAAGGCGACGCAGTGGTGGTCGGCGCCGCAGCGCAGGAACGCCATCTGGTGCTCGGACCAGTCCGACACGCGCATGCCGAGCACGTCGCGGTAGAAGGCGACGGAGGCGTCGATGTCGGGGGTGTTGAGGACGGCGTGGGTGACGCCCACCGGCAGGGACACGTCCCGGCCGCGCGCGGTGACCGCCCAGGTGTCGGCGGACAGTTCGACCAGCCGTCCGTCGAGGTCGTGGAAGCGCAGCCCGTAGCCGCCGCCCACCTGGTCGAGGGGGCCGGGTTCGGTGACGAGCCCGATGCCGCGCGCCCGGAGCCGGTGTCCGGCCTCGTCGATCTCGGCCGGGGTGCCGAGCGCGAAGACGAGACGGCCCAGGCCGATCGTCTCGGAGCGGGTCAGACGCAGGGCGTGGTGCTCCTCGCCGGTGCCGCGCAGCCAGCTCCCGCTGTGTTCGGCCTCGACGACCTGGAGGCCCCACACCTCCTCGTAGAAGTCGACGGCCTCGGCGAAGTTCGGGGTGAGCAGTTCGACCGAGCGCAGGGCGCGCAGGCGGCCGATCGGTGGCTGGTTCATGGCGGGATCTCCCAAGGTGTGGGTCAGTTGGCCCAGGGCAGGGGCGTGGAGTCGGTTCCCCAGTACAGGGACTTCTGCCGCTGGTAGGCACGGATCAGGTCGCGGCCCTTCTCGCTGCCGAGCCCGGAGTCCTTCACCCCGCCGAAGGGGGTGGAGATGGAGAACTGCTTGTACGTGTTGATCCAGACGGTGCCCGCCTCGATCCGCCGCCCGAGCCGCCAGGCGGCCCGCGCGTCCCGGGTCCAGATGCCGCAGGCGAGCCCGAAGACGGAGTCGTTGGCCTGCGCGACCAGCTCGTCCTCGTCCTCGTAGGGCAGGGCGACGAGCACCGGGCCGAAGATCTCCTCCTGGCAGACGCGGGCCGAGTTCGGCAGGGAGTCGATCACGGTCGGCAGGTAGTAGGCGCCCTTCGCGTACCGCTCGCCCTCGGGTACGGCGCCGCCGCACAGCACGCGCCCGCCCTCTTCCCGGGCGCGTTCGACCGCGGCGGCGACGGCGTCGCGGTGCGCGTGGTGCACGAGTGGCGCGACCTGTGTGTGCGGGTCGGTACCCGGTCCGACGCGCAGCTCGCGCACCCGCTTGACGAGTTCCGTGACGAAGGAGTCGTACCGCGAGGCGTGCACGAAGAGCCGTGATCCGGCGATGCAGGACTGGCCGCTGGAGGAGAAGATCCCGTACATGACGCCCGCGAGGGCCTGTTCGACGTCGGCGTCCTCGCGCACGATCGTCGGGGACTTCCCGCCCAGTTCGAGCGAGGCGGGCACGAGCTTGTCGGCGGCCACGTGGGCGATGGCGCGTCCGGTGGTGGTGCCGCCCGTGAAGCCGATCCTGCCGACCAGCGGGTGCCTGGCGATCGCGTCGCCCACGACACTGCCCTTGCCCGGCAGGACGGCGAGCAGCGCGGTCGGCAGTCCGGCCTCGGCGAGGACCCGGTGGACGAGGCGCCCGAAGGCGAGGGAGACCAGCGGGGTCCACTCGGCGGGCTTGAGCAGGACGGCGTTGCCGCCGGCCAGTGCGGGTGCCGCCTTCTGCGCGTCGGAGGCGATCGGCGAGTTCCACGGGTTGATCGCGCCGACGACGCCGATCGGTTCGTAGGTGCTCATCGTGAGGTACGGGCCGCGCGAGGGGGTGAGCGCGTCCTCGCCCGTCTCCAGGGCGGCGGCCGTGTACCGGAAGGTGCCGGCGGCGCTCAGCGCGAGGGCGCGGGTCTCGCCGAGGGTCTTGCCCGTGTCGGCGGTCTGGAGCGCGGACAGGTCGTCGGCGTGCTCCTCGATCAGGTCGCCGATCCGGTACAGGACGCGGGCCCTGCGGTGGGGCGGGAGGTCCCGCCACTCGGGTGCGGCGGCGGCCGCGGCGGCGGCTTGCGCGGCCTCGTATACGTCGTCCGCCGAGGCGGCGTGGACGGTGGTGAGGACGCCGCCGTCGGCCGGGTCGACGGTGTGGATCGGCCGTCCGCCCCCGCGTCGCCAGTGCCCCGCGATGAGGATCTCGTCGGCTGGGATACGCGGCATGGAGGGCCTCCGGGTGGGACGTGTCTAAGTGCTAGAAATCTAAGGGCTTAAATAATTTCCCCGCAAGGGGCCGCCGTCGGAAATTTTTGACGACGTCAGGAGTAAGGCTTGCCTAACCTCGGCGGGCTACCGGTAGAACTTAAGCGCTGAGACATTCAGCGCCTACATAAGTAGGGCGCCGCACCTCTCCAGCCCTCATCGCCGCCGGCATGCGGTCGCTCCGCCGTGCCGTACGGCCCGAACCGTCCCGTGCGGGCCTGTACTCTCCCCGTCGTACGGAATCCGGAGACCACACCATGACGATCGACGCAGCTCGCGACACCCCAGGCCGACATGGCGACCCGGCCGAGCTGGCGGCCGCCATCGGCGCCCGCTTCGAACGCCTGCCCCTGTGCCGCTGGCAGGTGATGGTCCGGCTCGTCGTCGGCGCCGTCACCTTCTTCGAGGCGTTCGACCAGCTACTGATCGCCTACGCGCTGCCGGAACTGCGCGCCGAGTGGCACCTCGGCACCACCCAGGTCACCGCTCTGATGACCGTCGGATCGGTCGGCATGCTGATCGGCGCCCTGGCATCGGGCAGGCTCGCGGACCGGGTCGGCCGGGTGAAGGTCATCGCCGGCTGCATCGCCCTGTCCGGCCTCTGCAACCTGGCCCTGACGCTCTGCACCTCGCCCGAGCCGTTCATGGCGCTCCGTTTCGTCCAGGGCATGGCCATCGGCGGTGAGGTGCCGATCGCGGCCACCTTCATCGCGGAGATCACCCGCGCCCACCAGCGCGGCCGCTTCGTCCTCCTGTACGAGCTGGTGTTCCCGGCCGGCCTGACCGCGGGCGCGCTCCTGGCCGCCTGGCTGGTGCCGGTGCTCGGCTGGCGCTGGGTGTTCGGCCTGGCCGCCGTCCCCGGCCTGCTGTGCCTCGTCCTCGCCCGCTATGTACCGGAGTCACCTCGCTGGCTCGCCGACCACGGCAGGCACGAGGAGGCGCTGACGACGATGGCGTCGATCGAGCAGAAGGTCGAGAAGATCACCGGCGCCCCGCTGCCCGCCCCCGCTCCCGCGTCGCCCGTCCGGCCGGCCGCGGGCAAGGGCGGCCTGCGCGAACTGCTGAGCGGCAGGTACGGCAGGCGCACCCTCGTCATCGGAGCCCTCTGGTTCACGGGCTACTTCGCGAACTACGGCATCACGTCCTGGCTGCCGACCATCTACAAGGACCACTTCGACCTCGGTCTGTCCACGGCACTGCTCTACTCGACGGTGACGAGCTGCGCGGGCCTGGCCGGCTGTCTGGTCGTCGCCCTCACGGTCGACCGGGTCGGCCGCCGCAACACGGTGATCTGGTGCATGGCGGCCGCGGCCCTCTGCCTGCTGCTCCTGGGCCTGACGGCCGGCGACACGGCGTCGAGCGTCCTGATCTGGACGTCCCTGGCGGCGGTCTTCCTCTTCGGCTCCAACATCTGCCTCTACCTGTACACCCCGGAGCTGTTCCCCACCCGGATCAGGGCGCTGGGCTCCAGCGTGGGCGGCGCGGCGAACCGCATGGGCGTCATCCTCGGCCCGATCGTCGTGGGTGCCATCTACGCGGGAGGCGCGATGGGCACGGTGTTCGTGACGCTGGCGGTCGTCGCCGTCGCGGGCTCCCTGGTGGCGGCGGCCGGGGCGGAGGAGACCAGCGGCCGCACGCTGGAGGACATGGCGCCGTAGTCGGCGCTCACCCGGCATGCGTGCGCGCGATCCCCACCGCGAGCCGGCGCATCAGCTCCCGGGCCGCCTCCGGTGCGACGACCTCGATGTGGTCGCTGAACTGAAGCAGCTGGCGTACTCCGTCGAGTCGGTCGTACGCCACGGTGATCTCGACCCGGCGCTCGCCCCCCTGACCGCCCTGGTCGCCCTGGTCGCTCTGACCGCCCTGGTCGCCCTGGTCGCCCTGGTCGCCCTGGTCGCCCTGACCGCTCTGGTCGCTCTGGTCGCCCTGACCGCTCTGGTCGCCCTGGTCGCCCTGACCGCCCTGGTCGCCCTGACCGCCCTGGTCGCCCTGATCACCCCGATCGCCCGCCGTCCTGAGCCGGGCGCCCAGGATCCGGCGGGCGATGTCGAGGCTGCCGGCGTCGATACGCGCCGTGACCACGACCCGCCCCCCGCTCTCCAGCGCCTCGCCCAGCTCCCGCGCCGTACCGACGAGGTCGGCACCGGGCCGCAGCCGGCGGGCGCCGTCCAGTACGGCCCAGCGCTGGAGACGGGAGAGCGCGAACATGCGGGGCCGCCCGTCGCGGTCGGCGACCAGGTACCAGCGCCCGCCCCGCTGCACGAGCCCGTACGGGTCGACCACCAGGTCCCGCGCGGTGGTGGCGCCGCTGCGCCGGTAGACGATCCGCAGCCGTCTGGCCGTACGCACGTCCCGGACCAGGCCCGCTACGTCGGGCAGGGGCGCGGCGTCCTCGAACCAGGGCCGGTTGTCGATCGCGATCACGTCCGTCAGGGCCAGCGGCAGGTCGTCCCGGGCGGGCGGCGGTGACCGGCGCGACGTGAGCTTGCGCAGCGCCGACCGGGCGGCCGCCTCGCCGCCGAGCTGACGGGCCCGGTCGAGATCGAGCCCGACCGCCCGCAGGAGGTCCGCCTCGCCGGTCGTCAGCTTCGCCAGGTCCACTTGGTCGCCGGGCAGCAGGGTGATACCGCCGTACTTGCCCCGCTCGGTGAAGACGGGGATGCCCGCGGCGACCAGCGCCCGCACGTCGCGCAGCACCGTCCTCGTCGAGACTCCCAGCTCCTCGGCCAGCGCCTCGGCGGTGGTCCGCGGATGCGCCTGCAAGGCGGCGAGAAGCTCGATCAGGCGTTGGGGTCGGCTCATGGCGACAGCTTCCTCGTCGGACTCACCCGCCGGATGCTCCTCGTCGGAACACGACAATCTCTGTCATGTTCTCACGCGAGGCTGTACACCGAGGGCCGGAAGCGGCCCGCCCGGAAGGAGCCCGACAGCCATGTCCGCACCCAATCTCTTCCTCGTCTACGTCAATGACGTCGAGCGCGCGACCGCGTTCTACTCCGACCTGTTCGACATCAAGCCGGTGATCACCACGCCACGCTACGTTCCGTTCGAGGTCGCCCCTGGCGTGCTGTTCGCGCTCTGGAGCGGCCGCGCGGACCAGGTCGCGCCGGGGACGCCGCGCACCTCGGAGGTCGGCCTGATGGTCCCGGGGCCCTCGGCGGCCATCGACGAGATCCACGCCGCGTGGGTGGCCAAGGGCGTCACCGTGGTCGAGGAACCCCACGACGAGGTCTTCGGCCGCACCTTCGTGTTCGCGGACCCGGACGGCAACCTGATCCGGGTCTCGCCCGTGGACTAGCGGGCCGGCCGGCACGCGGGGCGTCCCCGGCTACTGTCGCGGCAGCCGCCGGATCAGCAGGCCGGTGACCGCCGCCAGGGCCAGCAGGAGCCACGAGCAGTCGATCAGCGCCCGCGTGAAGTCGGTGGTCGACAGGGACGCCGCCGTGTCCTGCGGGTCGGCGCCGAGCAGGGCGACGAAGAGCGTGCCGAAGACGGCCACGCCCAGGGAGATCGCCGCCTGGTTGACGGTGAGCAGGATGGCGGAGCCCGCGCCGGCGTCCTCGGCGGGAACGGTGGCGAGGATGCTGCCGACGAGGGGCGCCGCCACCAGCCCCCCGCCCGCACCGGCGATGAGCAGTGCCGGAGCCATGGAGAGCGCGGCGAGGGGCGCGTCCGAAGCGGGGCCGGGCAGCAGAGTGACGATGAGCACGAGGTAGCCGACCGCCATGGCTCCGGCGCCCGCGACGAGCACGGCCTTCCCGTACCGCGAGACCACCTTCCGGCCCGCCATCGAAGCGGCGGCGAACCCGACGCCGAGCGGCAGGAACGCAATGCCCGAACCGAGCGGCGACAAGCGCATTCCGTCCTGGAACACGTAGGCGAGCAACAGGAACAGCCCGTAGTTGCCGCTGTAGAAGAAGAATCACCTTTAGGGCAGTGAACAGGGAGCACAGACACCGCCCAGCTGTGCCGTCTCACGAGATCGGTGCCACGGCCTCGGCGATGAGCCGTCGGTAGTTCGGGCACCGGGTGACGTCCTCGTACTCGCAGCCCAGGCCGCCCTCGATGAGCTCCAGTGAGGCCTGGGCCGCCGCGATTCTCGCCCGGAGCTCCTCGGCCGCGGGACGGAGGATCTCGTGCCGGGCGGTGCGGTCGACGGCGGCGGACAGGCTCCTGATGGTGCTCAGGCCGAGGCCGGCCTCCTTCAGGATGAGGATCGTCGCCACGCGGGTGAGGTCGTCCGGGCCGTAGCGCCGACGCCCACCGGCGTCCCGTCCTGGGTGCAGCAGGCCCATCGCCTCCCAATGCCGCAGCACGTGGGGGGCCAGGCCGAACCGTGCCGCGAGGGCACCGATGCCCAACGTGCCGACACGGCCCTCTTCCCTTGACTTCATGCCGACATTAAGTCGCAGCATGACGTCCATGTCCAAGAATCAGGAAGCGCTGGAAGAACACGAAGAGCACCGCGACACCGAGGCCCTGCTGGCCGTCCTCGACGCCGCGGACCGGTTGCCGGACAGCACTCGGCTGCGGGCCCGCTCCTACGAACTGCTGTCCCTCGTCCCGGACTCGACCGTCGTGGACGTCGGCTGCGGCGCCGGACGAGCCGTAGCCGAACTGGCCGAACGCGGCGTGCGCGCGGTGGGCGTGGACCCCAGCCCGTGGATGCTCGCGGCGGCCCGGGAGCGGTGGCCGGAGGCCGAGTTCCGGGAGGCGGGGGCGGAGGCTCTGCCGTTCGCCGACGCAAGCGTGCGCGGCTACCGCGCCGACAAGGTCTTCCACGTACTGCAGGAGCCGGGGCGCGCGGTGGCGGAGGCCCGACGGGTCCTCTGTCCGGGCGGCAGGATCGTCCTGGTCGGTCAGGACTGGGACGCCATCATGATCGACTCGGACGACGCGGCGCTCACCCGCACGATCGTGCACGCCCGCGCCGAACTGATGGGCACGCCCCGCGCCGGCCGCCAGTACCGCGGCCTGCTCCAGGACGGCGGCTTCGACGATGTCACGGTCGAGGTGCACACCAGCGTGTTCACCGACCCCGCGATGCTGTCGCTGCTCGTGCGGCTGGCCGAGCCGGTCTGCGCGAGCGGCGCCATCGGGCGTGACCAGGCGGACGAGTGGCTCGCCGAACAGCGCCGACGCGCAGAGACGGACCGCTTCCTCGTCGCCATCCCGTTCTTCGTGGCCGCGGCCTCCGCTGGAGGCTGAACCGCCCGCTGGGTCCTGCGCATCACGGTATCGATGCTGTGCAGTATTGCCCTCGTGGGATCCACCGCTTGTGGTTGCGGAGGCGCCGCGGTGAGACTCCCGGCTGATCCGCCCAACGCAGGGCCGCCTGCCCGTCGTCACGCCGTCCGGCTCGCGGGGGCCGGGGCCGTACCCAGCTCGCACCATACGTATTTGCCCCTGTTGCCCTCACGGGCCAGCGGCTGCCAACCCCACACGTCCGCGCAGGCCCGCACCATCGCCAGCCCCCGCCCGCCCTCCCGTTCCAGGGCCCGGTCGAAGGGTTGCGGCGGCTCCGGTGGCGACGGGTCCGCGTCCCAGGCGCCGAGACGGAGGACTCCGGCCCCGGACCAGCGCACCCGGAGGGCGGCGGGTCCCTTGGTGTGCCGTACGGCGTTGGAGACCAGCTCCGTTGCCAGCAGTTCGGCGAGGTCGACCAGGCGGATCAGGCCGTGCATCGTCAGGATCAGGCGGAGAGTTCGGCGGCAGACCGTGACGGCACGAGGGTCGTTCGGGATGTAGAGGGAGTACTCCCACGGTTCGTTTTCGGGCATGGCGGTTCCCTTCGGGGGATGTGGAGAGGGTGCGGGGCCGGTGTCATTGCCGGGTCGTCATGGCAGGACGAAACGGTGCGCTTCCGGCGCCCCGGCGTCTCGCACTGTGTGCGTCGCGTCACTGACGGTATGGCATAGATTTATTACTCGGCAAGCGGATCACGTAACCTTGCCCCGAACGAGCCGCTAACGGACGGCCGTTGAACAAGGAGACGCTGTGCCGCCCAGACGCACCCCCACGGCACGCCAGGAGCGCCTGGGAGCCGAACTTCGAAAGATGCGGGAAGCCGCGGGCCTCAAGGCGACCGAGGCGGCGAGCCTCCTCGGCGTGAACTCCGTCCAGATCAGCCAGATCGAGTCCGGAATCTCAGGCGTGAGCGAGGAACGTCTGCGACGCCTTGCCGCGCACTACACCTGCGTGGACGAGGAGTTGGTCTCAGGGCTGGTCATGATGGCGACAAACCGCACGCGCGGATGGTGGGAAGAGTATCGGGGGTCACTCCCCCACTCGTTCCTGGACCTCTCGGAGTTGGAGCATCACGCGTCCCTCCGATGGGACGTGGACTTCCTGCACGTTCCGGGGCTTCTGCAGACCGCAGACTACGCTCGCGCCCTCTTCTCGTACGTCAACCCCCAGTTCCCGGAAGAGGAGATCCAGCGCTGGGTGGATCACCGGATGAAGCGCAGAGTCATCATCGAGCAACCGCAACCGATCCCGTACGAGGCCGTCATTCATGAAGCGGCCCTGCGCATCAAGGTCGGCGACAACGCCGGAATGAGGGCTCAGCTCGACCACGTCCTGGATCTCTCCGCGTCCGAGCACATCACCGTACGCGTGATCCCGTTCACGGTGAACGGCTTCGCCGGCGCCGGGAGCGCGATGGTGTACGCAGGTGGCCCCGTCCCCAAACTGGACACGGTCGTCCGCGACGCGCCTCATGGCACCGTCTTCGTGGATGCCGAGGCTCAACTGCGCCACTTTCGAACACTCTTCCGTAGAGTTGGAGAAGTGGCGTTCGAGCCCGAGCGTTCCCGTGAGTTTATTCACCAGTTGGCGAAGGAGCTATGACCCGATGACGCGCGGCGCATGGAAGAAGTCGTCCTATTCCGGCGGCGGCGAAGGCAACGCCTGCGTAGAGGTCGCCCACCGCCACCCCAACACAGCCGTCCGCGACTCCAAGGCCCCCGCCCGAGCCGTCCTCACCTTCCCCGCCCCCTCCTTCACCGCCTTCCTCGACGCCCTCCGGAAGCCCGCCCGGGAATAACCGGAGACCCCCTCCTGTTACGTCGCGCAGCGACCCACGCAACGTCACACCCAACAGGAGGCACCCCACCATGGCCGCAGACGCCGTAGAGGAGATCCGGGGCACCGCCCAGGGCACCGCTCCCGTCCCCCTCTCCGTGCTGGACCTGGTGACCGTCGGCGCCGGGCGGACCGCCACCGACGCCCTGCGGACCAGCGTGGACATCGCGCGGCTGGCCGAGAACCGCGGCTTCCACCGGTACTGGGTCGCCGAGCACCACTCCATGCCCGGCGTCGCCTCCTCCTCCCCCGCGGTGATCCTGGCCCACCTGGCCGCCCACACCGACCGCATCCGGCTCGGCTCGGGCGGCGTCATGCTGCCGAACCACGCGCCCCTCGTCATCGCGGAGCAGTTCGGGACGCTGGAGGCCATGGCCCCGGGGCGCGTCGATCTCGGCCTCGGCCGCGCTCCCGGCACCGACGGGGCGACCGCCGCCGCCCTGCGTCGCACGGACCGGCTCAACGAAGGCGCCGACGACTTCCCCGAGCAGCTCGCCGAGCTGATCCGGTTCCTGGACGACGACTTCCCCGACGGGCACCCGTACGGGCGTATCCACGCCGTGCCGGGGCCCGTGCAGGCGACCTCGCCCGGGGGCGTGCAGTCGGCCCACCGGCCGCCGGTGTGGCTGCTCGGCTCCTCCGGGTTCAGCGCCCGGCTGGCCGGCACCCTCGGGCTGCCGTTCGCCTTCGCGCACCACTTCTCGGCGCAGAACACCGTCCCGGCGCTCGACCTGTACCGGGAGTCCTTCCGCCCGTCCGCCGTCCTGGACGCGCCCTACACCCTCATCGGCGTCTCCGCGCTCGCGACCGACGACGAGAAGGAGGCCCGCCGGCAGGTGCTGGCCGCCGCGCTGAACATGGTGCGGCTGCGCACCGGGCGCCCCGGGCTCGTGCCGACGCCCGAAGAGGCCGAGGCGTACGACTTCAGCCCGATGGAGCTGGAGTTCGTGCGGTCCTGGAACGCCAACGTCATCCACGGCACCGCCGACGAGGTCCGCACCGGCCTCGACGACCTCCAGAAGCGCACCGGCGCCGACGAGCTGATGATCACGGCCAACGCCCACAGTGGTGACGTGCGTCTGCGTTCCTACGAGCTGATCGGCGACGCCTACGGCTTGCCGGCCGTCTGAATCCCGGCCGGGCCGGCCCCGGCGGAGCCCAGCAACGCGGAGATGCGATCCGGTGCCACCGGTCGGGAGTACAGCCAGCCCTGACCGGTGTCGCAGCCGATGCGGCGCAGGCGGGTCGCCTGGTCGGAGGTCTCCACGCACTCGGCCGTGACGGTCAGACCGAGCCGGTGGGCGAGCTGGACCATCGCCTCGACGATGACCTCGTCGGCCGGGTTGGCGACACCCCCGCCGGCGCCCCCCTCCGCCCCGCCGTCCGCGCCGACGCCGGGTACCGCCTCGTACTGGAAACCCCGCACGAACGCGCCGTCCAGCTTCAGGACGGAGACCGGCAGCCGGCTGAGGTAGGCCAGGTTCGAGTAGCCCGTGCCGAAGTCGTCGATGGCGATGTGGACGCCCATGTCGCTCAGCGCCTTGAGGACCTGGAGCGGGCGGCCGGCCGAGCCCATGACCGCCGACTCGGTCAGCTCCAGCTGGAGCAGGTGCGGGACGAGGCCCGTCTCCTCCAGGGTTCGGGCCACGTCCGCCACCAGGTCGGAGTCCCAGACCTGGCGGACCGCCACGTTGACGCTGACGAAGATCGGCGGGTCGTCCGGGTGGGCCAGCTGCCAGCGGCGGGCCTGGTGGCAGGCCGTGCGCAGGATCCAGCGGCCGAGCGGAACGATCGAGCCATCCTCCTCCGCCAGTGCGATGAACCGATTCGGCGCCAGTACGCCGAACTGAGGATGATTCCAGCGGATGAGCGCCTCGACGCCCCGCACCCGGCCGTCCTCCATGCCGACCAGCGGCTGGTACTCCAGTGCGAACTCGCCGCGCTCGATGGCGGGACGGAGCGTGGCGGCGAGCGCCTGGCGGGTCATGCGGTTGGCGTTGCGCTCGGGGTCGAAGAGCGTCCAGCGGGCCCGGCCGTCGGCCTTGGCCCAGTAGAGGGTCGTGTCGGCCGCCTGCATCAGGGCGGTGGGGGTGGTGCCGGCGGTGTGGCGTTCGACGACGCCGACCGAGGCGGTGACCGAAAGCCGACGGTCGGACAGCTCGAACGGCGGCTGGAGGGCCGCCAGGACGGCTCCGGCCAGGTCGGCGACCTGGTCGGTGCCCATGGAGTCCTCCACGAGGAGGGCGAACTCGTCACCGCCGAGCCGGGCCACCAGCGGGGCGCCGCCCGAGCGGGCGTCGGCGGCCTCCTCCGCGCACCGCGTCAGCCGTTCGGCCACGGCGGCCAGCAGCCGGTCGCCGACGCGGTGGCCGTGGGTGTCGTTGACGGCCTTGAAGCCGTCCAGGTCCAGGTAGCAGACACCGATCCGGCCGGTGCCGCCGTGCTCGTACGTCTCCGCCTCCAGGGCGGCGGTCAGCCGTTCGAAGAACAGGGCGCGGTTGGGCAGCCGGGTCACCGGGTCGTGCATCTGGAGGTGGCGCAGCCGCGCCTGGAGTTCGCGCCGCGCGCTGACGTCGGCGACGGACAGCAGGAGGCCCGGGGTGTCCCCGGCGTCGGCCAGCGGCTCGACCGTCACCTGCGCCCACAGGGAGTGCCCGTCGGCCCGCTTCAGCCGCCGGGTGCAGCGCAGCCGGGGCTGCCGGCCACGCAGCACCTCGCGGTACGCGTGCCAGATGCCGGCGTCGGAGGCGAGGTCGACGAGGTCGGCCGCCGCACAGCCCGCCAGAGCGTCCGGGGCGGTGCCGAGCAGCGTGCCGAGGGTGTCGTTGGCGCTGACGACCAGGCCCTCGGCGTCGACGACGGCCATGGCGAGGGGGGCGGCGGTGAACACCGAGCGATAGGCCGCAGGTCTCGCACGCGCCGTACGAGGAGCCAGGTCTTGGTCACTCTCTGTGACGGCCGACCGGTCGAGGTCTGCCGCGGACGCCGGCCCTTCGGAGGTTCCGTTCACCGCTCGCTCCCGCAGTGCCTCGATCTCTGTTCGTGCTCTGTTCGTGCAGGAAAGTGTGCCGATCATAGAGGCTGCCACCGGGCCCTTCCAGCCGCCTTTCCGGGTTCCGGACCGAGCGGCCACTCTGAGAGATCGTTTCTGCTCACCCCTGGACGGGTTCTTCATGCCTCCGACCAGTTGTGACGTTCCGTGAGTGTTGCCGGGGCGTCGACCGGGAGGCCTACGACAAAACCGCAGACGGCTCACCCATCCGATGCAGGCGAACAGGGCGTAATATGACAATCATGCACAAGCTGGGTGCGGTGTCCCGTCGACCGCACCGGAGGTTCATGTGCCACGCCTGCGCAGCACGGCGGCGGTGTGCACCACGATGTCGGCGCTCGCGGCGACCTCCCTGATCACCGCCCCCTCGGTCGCCGAGCCGTTCTCCCCGGAGCCCTGCGCCCTCCAGCGCACCGAGGTACACCACTCCGAGGGCCTGGACACCTGGAACGCCGCCTATCCGCAGCCCGCCCGGGCCCTGGACGCGGTGATGGTGTTCCTGTCCTTCCCCGACTCCCAGCCGCTGACGTCGCCGGCCGAACTCACCGCCGACCACTTCCCGGCCACCAGCCGCTTCTTCCAGCAGGCCTCGTACGGCGCCTTCACCCTGCGCCCGCATCCGATGCGGGACTGGACCCCGATGCCGAGCCCGTCGACGTCGTACGCCATACGGCGTGACTGGCGCCCCGAGCACCGGGCCGCCTACCTGCGCGACGCGCTGCGCGCCGCCGACCGGCACGTCGACTTCTCCCGTTACGACGTCGTCTACTTCGTCGCGGACCCGGACGCGCCCGGCGTGGACTCCGACGCCACGAAGGTCGTCAACCTGGACCACCCGATGCGGGCCGACGGCACCGACGTGCGGCGGGTCGTCACGGTCTTCGAGAACCATCCGCCCGACCGGCTGGTCCTGGCCCACGAGACGGGGCACGTCTTCGACCTGCCCGACCTCTACCACCGGCCCGTCGACGGCGAGGGCGACTGGGACACCCACGTCGGCGACTGGGACCTGATGGGTAGCCAGTTCGGACTCGCCCCGGACCTGTTCGGCTGGCACAAGTGGAAGCTGGGCTGGCTGGAACCCCGGCAGGTGACCTGCGTGCGGGGCAGCGGACCGACCCGGCTGACGCTGGAGCCGCTGGCGGCGGGGCCGGGCGTCATGGTGACCGGCGCGGCCGGGGCGCCGGCCTTCGGTCTCGGGCGGGGGACGAAGCTGGCCGTGGTGCGCACGGGCGCGGACACCGTGCTCGCCTTCGAGGTGCGGACCCCCGTCGGCAACGACGCCTCCGCCTGCCGGGCGGGGGTGCTGGTGTACCGGGTGCACAGCGGGGCGGAGTCCGGTGGCGGGCCGGTCGAGGTGATCGACGCCCACCCGGACACGGAGGCCTGCTGGGCCGACTCGGTCTACGCACCACTCGCCGACGCGCCGGTGGGCCCCGGCGAGAGCTTCACGGTCCCGGGCGACGGCGCACACGTGGCGGTGGAGGGACGCTCGGAGTCGGGGGCGTGGACGGTTCAGATCACACCCGGGTGAGCGGTGCCGGGGGCCCGTCGAAGAGGGGGTGCGGGTGGCGAAGCCCCCGCAACGCGCGGCGCAGCCGCGCAGCCGCGCAGAAACAACGATGGCGAGACAGGTTCGCGCTTTCCGCGAACATGCCTCGCCATCGCCAACGTGCGCCGCCAGGGACTCGAACCCCGGACCCGCTGATTAAGAGTCAGCTGCTCTAACCAACTGAGCTAGCGGCGCCTGCTGACGTCGTAGACCTTAGCATCCTGGTCGGCGTGGGGAAGAATCGAAATCCGCACCGCTGCGCGCGCGGCCCCCACGGCCGCCCAGAGCAGGATTTCCGGGCCCGGCAGCCACGGCATGCGGGTGTCCGGCGCGACCAGCCACCGTGATCCGGAACGGGCCGGCCGCCCGCCCGCCGGGGCCGGTACGGTCACCGCGTCCCCGGCGCCGTGACACAGCAGCGGCGGCACCGCGCCCGCACGCCCGTCCCCCCTGCCGCGGGCGCTCCACTCCTCCCACTCAAGCAGCGACGGCAGCCGCTGGGCGGTGCCCGGCGCGGCGAACAGCAGCATCCGGCCCCGGAACTCCGCCACCGGGCCGGACCCGGGGCCGTCGTCCCACATCCGGTCGAGCATCCGGCGCCCGAAGATCGCGGGGGCGCTCACCACGTCGAAGGCGGAACCGCACGGCAGGACGACCGGGGCCTCGGGCCGCTCCTCCCAGAGCGCGAGCGTGCTGCGCGGATACGCGCTCGCCGAGGCCAGCCAGGCGGCGCCGTCCGAGGTGACGTCCGAGACGTGGGGCGTGGCGTTGCGTGTGCTGCTCATGCCGCATACATCTACCGGGCGTGAGGGAGCGGCTCCGCTGGGTTGCGGAAAATGGGGACAGGAGGGTCGGGAAGGGAGTATCTTGCCCACCCCCCTGGCATATGCGGACGGGCTACTCCGCCGGCTCGCCGCGCATCAGATCGCGTCCGAACTCCACCATCTTCTTGGCGTAGTCCTCGGTCCACTCGGCGCGCTCGGCGATGTCCGCGGCGGTGAGCCGGTCGAACCGTCGCGGGTCGGCCAGCTGCGCCGCCGCGATCGCCTGGTACTCCATCGCGCGGTCCGCCGCCGCGCGGAAGGCGTGCGTCAGCTCGGTGGCCCGCTCCAGCAGGTCCCGGGGGTCGTCGATCGACTCGAGGTCGAAGAAGTGCTCGGGATCGGCGGCCGCCTCCGCCGGCTCGAAGAGCAGGGGCGCGGGGCGTAGCCGCGGTTCGTTCCGACGCGGCGTGGGCTCCGCCATGTCTTCTCCTCCTCGTACGTCACGACGACCCTCCCCCCGTGTGCGGGGGCACTCCGACGGAGTGGGCCACCGTCCATTGTCCCGCGCCCGCGCAAGAGGGCGGGGTGTGCCCGGCGCGGCGCCCCGGACACACCCCGCCGCTCGGGCGGGACCACGCGGCTCGCTAGCCCGCGTACGTCTCGAACTCGGCGACCTTCGGGGTGCCCGAGGCGCCGGTGATCTCGAAGGTGATCTTCGTCAGGGAGACCGCCGGGAAGCCGATCACGCCCGCCCCGCTGCCGGTGGCCAGGATGGCGCCGGTGCCGTGGTCGACGAGCCGGTACGACCCGATGGCGCCCTCGGAGCCCGCCGCCTCGCGGATGTCGACCTTGGAGACCGTGGTGGGGGACGACCACTTCACCGAGACCGAGCCGGTCGTCCCGGCCGGCGACCAGTACGTACCCATGTCACCGTCGCGCACGTTGCCGTAGCTGGTGCCGCTCGCCTTGGACGAGCCGTCGGCGCCGGCCCCGATGCTGAGGTTGGTGCCGCTGGGCGGGTCGGTCGGGTCCGGGGACGGCTCGGTCGGGTCGGTCGGGTCCGGGTCGGTGGGGTCCGGGGACGGGTCCGGGTTCTGCGGTGTGCAGCTGCCGTCCGACACCTTGAGCCCCTTGTTCGCGCCCGCCGTGGCGCTCACCACGTCCGGTACGCAGGAGGCGGCGTCCAGGCCGTAGGAGTACGGGATGGAGACCGTGGTGTTGGACCGCGGGTCGGGTCCGGCCGGGTTGGTGTCCTCGCCGGGCTCGGACCAGGTCACGTTGTCGAAGATGTTGCCGCTGACCTGCCAGTAGCCGGCCTGGTCGGTGTAGAAGGTGCCGAGGACGTCCTTGGAGTCCTCGAAGTAGTTGTTGTCCACCTTGGCCTTGGCGCCGGCCCGGGAGTTGATGCCGGACTCGTTGAGGCCCGCGTAGTGGTTGTTGTAGATGTGCGAGGTGCCGCCGCGCAGCAGGGGGGTGCGGGAGTCGATGTTCTCGTACTTGTTGTGGTGGAAGGTGACGTACCCGTTGGACACGTCGCTCTCGCTGGAGCCGATCAGTCCGCCGCGGCCGGAGTCGCGCAGGACGCTGTAGGACAGGGTCACGTACTGGGTGTTGTCCTTCATGTCGAAGAGGCCGTCGTAGCCCTCCGACTCGCCGCCCGAGGCCTCCAGGGTGGTGTGGTCGACCCAGACGTTGCGGACGTCGCTCTCCATGCCGATGGCGTCGCCGCCGTTGGACGTGGGCGAGCCCGACTTCTTGACGTTCCGGACCGTCACGTTCTGGATGATGATGTTGCTGGACTCCCGGATGTGGATGCCCAACTGGTCGAAGACGGCACCGCCGCCGACCCCGACGATCGTGACGTTGCTGATCTGCTTCAGCTCGATCTTGTCGGCGGCGGTGCTGCAGCTGTCGCCCGACACCTTGCTGGTGTTGCCGTGGTTGATGGTGCCCTCGACCTCGATGGTGATCGGGGTGGCGCTGTCCGCCCGGCCGCACAGGGCCTGGTGGATCGCGGTGCCGGTGGTGGCCCGGACCGTCTGCCCGCCCGCGCCGCCGGTCGTGCCGCCGTTCTGGGTCGCGTAGCCGGTGGCGCCACCGGCCGCTGCCGCCGCCTCGGGCATGGCCAGCACCACCCCGGTCGCGGCGGCGAGGGCCAGTGTGCCCAGCGCCGCCTGGAGTCGCAGCGCGACGGGTCGTCTCATCCTCGGTCTCCCCTTCGTCTTCACGTGCCGGAACGAATGAACTGTCGTGATCATGTCAAATCGACAGGTGGTTCAAGGCGGGAAAGCGCTTACTCGCCGTGAGAATAGGGTTCGAGCCGGGACCTGACAAGGCTTCAGGTATAGTCGGGTAGCGGAACACTAGCCATGAATATGAACCGCACCACCGTCGATGTGCACCCCGAGCGGAGCTGCGGTACGCTCAAGCTGCCTGATCACGGGGGTCAACCCCCAAGAACCGGCGATGCGTTGGTGGTCCAAGGAAAGACGCCCCACTTCCCGTGGGGAAATGCAGGTGCAAGGCCTGCCCAGCGCTCCACAGAGAACCCCGGCCCCGCAGCAGCGGGACCGGGGTTTTTCTTTGCGTCGGCCAGTGCACTCTTCGCATCCCAGTGCGTCGCACAGAAGAAGTGCCGTGACCTCGCCACAAAACAGCCCAATTCTGCTTCACATAAGGGCCGACGCCGGGTGAACAGTCGGCATTCCGTATAGCGAACGCGCTGTTCAGAGGTGCAACACCACCTGCCTGCAACCTACATGAGTAGGGCTGGCTACACGAGCACGCAGTGGCCGCGCGACGGCGCGCACACATATCGTGATCGCGTAATTACTTTCCGGCGCCCGTATTTGGCAGCCACTTCCCAAAATCCCTTTACGCGCCACCTCTTTAATCACTCATGAAAAGGCAGGTATCGCTGTGGCTGAATTCCGCAAATTTCCACTCACCTCCTATCAGCACGATATCTGGGCAGCCGAATCCCAGGCACCGAACAGCCCGCAGTTCAACGTGGTGATCGACGAGAGGGCCACCGGGGCTGTGGACGCAACCGCGCTACGCACCGCGCTCGCCCGGGCTTTGGCCCGCCATGACGCCTTCCGGCTGCGGTTCGGCGAGCGCGAGGGTGTGCCGTACCAGTGGTCGGCCGACCGCCCTCTGCCATCCGACCCACCCGGCGACACGGTGGACTTGCAGGATCTGTCCGGGCAGGCGGAGCCTGAAAAGGCCTGGGAGGAATGGCGGGAAGCCTCCTTCGTCCGGCCGTTCCCGCTGACCGGCGGCGCCCCACTGTTCCGCGCGGCAGTGGTACTGGAGAGCGCGGAGGTACTGCATCTCCATCTCAACGCACACCACCTGATCGCCGACGCCTGGACGCTCAACCAGGTCAGCCTGGACACCTGGACCGAGTACGCCCGGCTGACTGCGGACACGGCGTCCGACGGGCCGCCGGGGCCCGCCCCCTCGTATCGGGAGTTCATCGACACCGACGCGGCCTATCGGAAGTCTCCGGAGCGCGAGGCGGCGCGCGCGTTCCACCGGGCCTCGCTCGACGACGTCGCCCCGGTGCTCTTCCAGCGCTCCCCCGACCGGACAGCCCCCGGCGCCGCGCGACGCGGACACCACAGCTTCACGCTCGGCGGGGATCTGGTCGCTCGCATCCGGGCGGGCGGCTCGTCCCCCTTCGCCTATGTCAGCGCTGTCTTCGCGACGTACCTGGCCAGGATGCACCGCTCGGAGGAGATCGTCCTCGGTGTGCCGTTCCTCAACCGGGTCACTGACGAAGAGCGGGCCACGGCCGGTCAGTTCGCCAACAGTCTGCCGCTACGCATACCGGTGGCCGAGGACGCCACGCTGCGCGAGCTGGCCGCTCTGGTGCGGGAACGGGCCGATGCGGCACGGCCGCACGAGCGCCTGGCCCTCGGTGACGTCCTGCGCGACCTACCGGCAGACCCGGCGGGCTCCCGGCAGCTGTTCGACGTGGTCGTCTCCTATCTGCGCGGGCCGCGTCCCAAAGCGCCTGCCGGCGTGGCGCGGGACACCGCGATCACCGCCCCGGTCCACGAACAGGACGCCCTCTCGGTACTGATCCGGGCGTTCGACGACGACGCCGACCTCCGGATCGAGCTGGACTACGCCACGGATGTCTTCGACACCGGCTTCCGCATCGAGGCGGTCGCCGGCCATCTGCTGGCCCTCGCCGGGGCCGGACTGGACGAGCCCGAGCTTCCCGCGCTGAAGCTGCCGCTCCTCACCGCGGCCGAACGGCGGGAGCTGGCCGGGACGCAGCTGGGGCCAGAGGTGGCGTACCGTTCGGACGCCACCGTGCACGGGCTGTTCGAGGAGCAGGCCGCACGCACACCCGACCGCGTCGCCGTGACAGCGGCCGACGGCGACGCAGTGACCTTCGCCGAACTGGAACGGCAGGCCAATCGCGTCGCACACGCCCTTCGGACCGCGGGGGTAACCGGGGGCGACCGAGTCGCCGTACTGCTGGAGCGCGGGCCGCTCACCGTGCCGGCGCTGCTCGGTGTGCTGAAGTCGGGGGCCGCCTACGTGCCCGTCGACCCCGGCTACCCGGCCGAGCGCATAGCCTTCATGCTCCAGGACTGCGGGGCCGGAGCTGTGCTCACCGGCCCCGGCGCACCCGAGCCCGACGTGCCGGCAGGGGTTCCCGTGCTGGCGGCGGACCGGCTGGTGGACGAGGGCCCCACTGGGCGACCGGAGCCGGTGACCGGGCCCCGGGACCTGGCGTACGTCATCTACACCTCGGGCTCCACCGGGCGGCCCAAGGGCGTCATGGTCGAGCACCACTCGGTGGTCAACCGGCTGGCGTGGATGCAGGAGCGCTACCCGGTCGGCGCCGGTGACACCCTGCTCCAGAAGACCCCCGTCTCCTTCGACGTGTCGGTGTGGGAACTCTTCTGGTGGGCCGTGGAGGGCGCGGGGCTCGCGCTGCTGCCGGCGGGCGGTGAGCGCGACCCCCGGGCGCTGCTGCGCACCGTCGCCGAACGCGAGGTGAGTGTGCTGCACTTCGTGCCCTCGATGCTGGGGCCGTTCCTGGACCTCCTGGAGGCGGAACCCGCGCTGGCCGGGCAGGCGGCTAGCCTGCGGCAGGTTTTCTGCAGCGGCGAAGCCCTGCCCGCCGCCAGGGTGGAGCAGTTCGCCCGGGTGCTGGGCTCACTGCCCGGCGGCCCGGCGCTCACCAACCTCTACGGCCCCACCGAGGCCACCGTGGACGTCTCCTACCACGACTGCCCCACCATCCCCGGGCAGCCGGTGCGGCGGGTGCCTATCGGCCGTCCGGTCGCCAACACCGCCCTCCGGGTGCTCGATCCGTACGGCGATCCGCAACCCGTCGGCATACCCGGTGAGTTGTGCATTGGCGGCGTCCAGGTGGCACGCGGATACCTGGGGCGGCCGGAGCTGACCGCCGAGAAGTTCACCGAGGACCCGTACGCGCCCGGCGGCCGGCTGTACCGCACCGGTGACCTCGCCCGGCTCCTCGCGAACGGCGAGATCGAGTACATGGGCCGGATCGATGGCCAGGTCAAGGTCCGGGGCAACCGGGTCGAGCTCGGCGAGGTGCAGAACGCCCTGGCGTCCATCGCCGGGGTCCGCGACGCCGTGGTGGTGGACCACCACAGCGCCGACCTCGGCACCCGGCTGATCGGCTACTACGTCGCTGACGAGGAGCGCGATCCGGTGGCTCTGCGCCACGAAATCGCCCGCACCCTGCCGGAGTTCATGGTCCCGGCTGTCTTCGTACGCATCGCCGCCGTGCCCCTCACGCCCAACGGCAAGGCCGACCGGCGTGCTCTGCCGGCGCCCGTGACGGCGGCCGGCCCCCGGGTTCACACCGAGCCGCGGAACACCACCGAGGCCGCCTTGGCCGGCGTCTGGGCCGAGGTTCTCGGAGCGGAGCGGGTCGGGGTCCACGACGACTACTTCGCGCTCGGCGGCGACTCGATCCTGATGCTGCGGGTCCGGGCCCTGGCCGAGCGGCGCGGTTACCGCTTCGATCTCAGCGACCTCGTACGCAACCCCACCGTCGCCGCGCTGGCGCCGCTCACCACCACCGGCGACCTGTCCCCCGAGGAAGCCGCACCGGAGCCGTTCGCACTGGTGTCCGGCGTGGACCGGGCCGGGCTCGAGGGATACGAGGACGCCTGGCCCGCCAACCGGCTCCAGCTCGGGCTGCTCTTCCACAGCCGGGTGGAGCCGGACTCCGGGATCTACCGCGACGTCTTCCGCTACAGCCTCGCCTTCACCACCTGGGATCCCGAGGCGTTCACCGCGGCCCACCGGCTGCTGGTCGCCCGGCACCCGGCGCTGCGTTCCTTCTTCGACATCGGCCGCCACGCCGAGCCACTGCAGATCGTGGACGCCACGGCGGAAGGCGCCCTGGACATCGTGGACCTGCGGGACGCGCCCGTGCAGGAGGCGGAGGCGGCCATCGCGGCACACGTCGAGGACCGCCGGCACCACCGGTACGTCTTCGAGCGCGCCCCGCTCCACCACCTGCGGGTCCACGTTCTGCCGGGGAGCGTCGAACTGGTGCTCAGCTTCCACCACGCCATCCTGGACGGCGGCAGCGTCGCCACACTGATGCGCGAACTCCTCCAGGACTACGCCCATCTGCTGGGCGAGCCGATCGGTGCCGTCCCGGAGACGCCGGCCACGATGGCGGCCCATCACCTGCTGGCCGAGCGGCTGTCCCTGCGGTCCGAAGAGGCCCGGGATCACTGGGCCGGCTATCTCGCCGGGGCGCCCCAGCTCCAGCTGTCCGGCTTCCGGCCGCACGAGGCGCCCGGCGCCGGCGAGCAGATCAGCCGCCGGGTGGAGCTGCCCACCCCGCTGACCGACGCCGTGCGGGAGTTCTCCCGTCACCACACCGTGCCGGTGAAGTCGGTGCTGTTCGCCGTCCATCTGCTGACCCTGCGCATGTTCTCCGGCGGGGAGGACCTGGTGACCGGCCTGGTCACGCACGGCCGGCCCGAGCTGGAGGGTGCCGAACGGGCCGCCGGGCTCTTCCTCAACACCATGCCGGTCCGGGTGACTGGCACCCCGGAAAGCTGGCTCGGCGCCGTGCGGGAGGCGTTCCGCCAGGAGCAGGAGACCCACCCGTACCGCCGCTATCCGCTCAGCGCCATTCAGGAGGACCTGGGGCACGGAGTCCTGGACACGGCCTTCAACTACATCCACTTCCGCCAGCTGGCCGAGGTGTTCGCGCTGCCCGGCATCCGCTCGCTGGACTTCCGGACCTGGGAGGAGACCAACTTCGCGCTTCTGGTCAACGCCTTCACGGAACCGGACGGCGATGGGATCTGGCTGCGCATGGACTACCAGGGCCGGCTCTTCACCGAGGCCCAGGCCGAGCTGCACGGGCGGGTCTTCACCAGCGTCCTGGAGCGGGTCGTGCGGCACGGCGACGAGCCGGTGGACTTCGGCTTCCTGGCCGAGCCCGCGCGGCGGGCCCCCAGCGCCCGGCCCGTGCCCGACGTAGTGCGCGTCTTCGAGGAACAGGCCGCCCGCACACCCGGCGCGGTCGCGCTCGTCCACGGAGACCGGCGCTGGACCTACGCCGAGCTGGCGGACGCCGCCGACCGAGCCGCCCGGCGGCTGGTCGGGCACGGTGCGGGTGCCGGCGCCCGGGTGGCCGTCGCCATGGAACGCTCGCCGGAGACGGTCGCCGTCCTCCTCGGTGTGCTGAAGGCTGGCGCCGCCACCGTGCCCGTGGACACGGCCTATCCGCGCGAGCGGATCACGGCGATGCTGGATCAGGCCGACCCGGTGGCCGTGGTCACCCACGCCACCACCGAGACCGACGCGTCCCACACAGCGCAGCGGCTCGGGGGTGGCCGGGGAACGCCGCTCGTCCGGGCCACCGCCCTGCTCGACCCGACACCGGAGCAGGAAGTCACCGAGAGCGAGCCGCCAGCCGTCCTGGACCCCGAGTCCGTGGCGTACCTGCTCTTCACCTCCGGCTCCACCGGCGCGCCCAAGGGCGTGGAGATGCCGCACCGGGCGCTGGCCAACCTGGTCGCCTGGCAGAACGGCCGGCCCAGCGGCGTCACGGGTGGCGTCACCGCCCAGTTCGCGCCGTTGAGCTTCGACGTCTCGTTCCAGGAGATCTTCTCCACCCTGTGCGGCGGAGGCACCCTACTGCTCCTGTCCGAGGGGCAGCGCCGCGACCAGCCGGCCCTGCTGCGACTGCTCGACCGCGAACGGGTGGAGCGGCTCTACCTGCCATACGTCGCTCTCCAGCAGCTCGCCGAGACGGCGCAGGCGCTCGGCACGGTCCCCGGCTCGCTCAAGGCGATCCTCTCCTCCGGAGAGCAGCTGAGGGTCACCGACGAGATCCGGGCCCTGTGCGCCGCCCTGCCCGGGGTGCTCCTGGAGAACCAGTACGGGCCAACCGAGTCGCATGTGGTGACCAGCCACACCATGACCGGGGACCCCGCGGCCTTCCCGCCGCTGCCACCGATCGGCACGCCGGTCGACGGGTCCGAGGTACTGGTCCTGGACCCGCGGATGCGCCCGGTACCGCCGGGGGTCACCGGTGAGATCCATCTCGGCGGGGTCTGCCTCGCCCACGGCTACGCAGGCCGGCCCGACCTCACCGACGAGCGGTTCGTCCCCAGGCTCGGCGGCTCCCCCGGCGAGCGGCTCTACCGCACCGGCGACCTCGGATACGTCCTGCCGGACGGGTCGGTGGTCTGCACCGGACGGTCCGACTCCCAGGTGAAGGTGCGGGGTTACCGCGTGGAGCCGGCCGAGGTGGAACTGGCCATCACCGGCTTCGCCGGCGATCACCCCGGGCTGTCGGAGGCGGCTGTGGTCGCCCGGCGCCGTGACGGCAACGACTCGTTCCTCGCCGCGTTCCTCGTCGGCGACCAGGAAAGGACCGACCTGCCGCAACTGGTCAAGCAGCTGCGCGCGGTGCTCCCGGACTATCTGGTGCCCTCGCACTTCCAGTGGGTCGACGCGCTGCCGCTCACCCCGAGCGGCAAGCGCGACGACAAAAGCCTGCGGGAGATGCCGCTGACCAGCACGGCCGGCTCCGGGGACACGACCGCGCCCCGGGACGCCTACGAGTCGGCGCTCGTCGAGATCCTGCGCGAGTTGCTGGACGTGCCGGAACTCGGCGTTCACGACGACCTCTTCGCCCTGGGCGCCACCTCCCTGACCGCGATGCGGCTGGTGGTGCTGATCGAGCAGCGGTACGGAACGGCCATCCCCCTGTCCGAGTTCGTCGCCGCGCCCACGGTCGCCGAACTGGCGGCCCGGCTTCGGGCCGGCGGCTCCGTGGCCGGCTTCGACCCACTCGTGCCGATCCGGACCGAGGGCACCGAACGCCCGCTGTTCTTCGTCCACCCGATGGGCGGCAACGTCCTGTGCTACGTCCGGTTCGCCCGCCACCTGCCGGCCGACCGCCCCTTCTACGCCCTGCAGGCGGCGGGCGTGGACGCGGGTACCGAACCCCTGCGGAGCGTTCCGGAGATCGCCGCGAGCTATGTGGCGCGCATCCGTGAGGTGCAGCCAGAGGGGCCGTATCTGATCGGCGGCTGGTCCTTCGGCGGCTTCGTGGCCTTCGAGATGGCCCGGCAGTTGCGCGCGCAGGGGCAGGAGGTACGCAGGCTGGTGCTGCTGGACACCACCGCCCTCAACCCGGGCCGCCGGCTGCGCACCAGCGACGACGCCCTGCTGAGCTGGTTCTTCTGGGAGCTGCTCTGGCTGCGGCGCGGCGGCGACTCGCCTCAGGAGGTGATCCCCGCGGAACTGACCACACTTGAGGAGAAGTTCGACTTCATCGCGCGGCTGGCGGTGGAGGAGGGGGTCCTGCCTGCCGGTGCCACCGGGGCGGTCGTCCACCGGCTGTTCCAGGTGTACGAGGCCAACTGGCGGGCGGCGTTCGCCTACCGGCCCGACGTGGTCGAGCAGGACATGGTCCTCATTCATGCCACCGAGCCTCTGCCCGAGGTGCTGGACACCATGCACACCGCCATCCAGTCGATGCACCGCGACCCCACCAACGGTTGGCGGGAGCGCACCAGCGGCCGGCTGACGGTGGTCGACGTGCCCGGCGACCATCTGACGATCATGGAAGAGCCGCATATCGCGCACGTTGTCCGGGTCGTCAACGAACTGATCGGGGAGTGAGATGGGAGCCGAACGTGAGGGGAGCACAATGAGCAGGCGCAAGGCCATCGTCGTCGGAGCCGGTATCGGCGGCCTGACCGCGGCCGCCGCCCTGCGGGACGCCGGCTGGGAGGTGGAGATCCACGAACGGGCCGCGGAGTTGCGAGCCGCCGGTTCCGGACTGTCCGTGATGAGCAACGCCATCAAGGCGCTGCGCACCATCGGTCTGGACCTCAGCCTGGAGAAGCGCGGCCAGGTGCTGGAGTCGTACCACGTGCGTACCGCGCGCGGCCGGTTGATCAGAGAGTTCCCGTTTCCCTCGATCATCCACCGTCTAGGGGTTCCGAGCGTGCTGATCACCCGCTCCGCTCTCCAGCAGGCGCTGCTGGAAGCGACCGCGGGGATCCCCCTCACCCTGGACTCCACCGCCCGGGACTTCGTCACCGACCCCGACTCCGGCGAGGTGACAGTCCGCTTCACCGACGGCCGGGAGGCCCGGGGTGACGTGCTGATAGGTGCCGACGGTTTTCAATCCGCGATCCGGCGGCACCTGGTCGGTCCCGAGCACTCCCGGGACAGCGGCTATATCGTCTGGCTGGCACTCACCCCGTTCAGCCACCCCCGCTTCACCCCCGGCTCGGTCACCCACTACTGGGGAAGCGGCCAGCGCTTCGGCCTGGTCGACATGGGTGGAGGGCTCCTCTACTGGTGGGGCACGAAGAACATGCCGACGGCGCGCTCACACGACTGGCGGGGCGGCAAGGACGAGGTGGTACGGGCGTTCGCCGGCTGGTCCGAGGAGGTCGAACAGGCCATCGCCGTCACCCCCGAGGCGGACATCCTGGCGGTGCCCTCACGCGACCGGGTCTTCCTGGAAAGCTGGGGCCGCGGTCCGGTCACCCTGCTCGGTGACGCCGCGCACCCGATGCTCACCAGCCTGGGCCAGGGCTCAGGCATGGCGATCGAGGACGCGGCGGTGCTCGCCCGCCGGCTGCACGGCGCCACGGACATACCGGCGGCGCTGCGCGCGTATGAGGACGAGCGCCGCGAGCGGACCCGGGCCATGGTGGCCTCCTCCCGTTCGGTGAGCGACTTCGAGCAGTCGGAGAACCCGGTGCGCCGTCCGATCCGGGACGCGTACTTCCGCTTCATACCGGACCGGAAACTGACGGCCACCCTGGAGCAGTCGCTCACCTTCGCCGTGGACGCACCCGTGCTCGCGGACGCCGTAATGACGGAAGGAAGCCCATGACCTTCACGAATACACCAGCCCGCCGGGGCCAGGACCCGGACTCCGGGCCGCGGACCGTCCCGAGGGCCGGCACCCGGCCCAGCGCGGTGGTGCCGCACGGCCGCGGCGTACTGGTCACCGGGGCTTCCAGTGGACTTGGGCGGGCCACCGCGCTCCATCTGGAGGCGTGCGGATTCCAGGTGTTCGCGGGAGTCCGCCGGGACACCGATGGCCACGACGTCACGAAAGCGTCCGCACACGGCCGCGTCGAGGCGGTACGGATCGACGTCACCGATGCCGAGTCCATCCGCTCGGCGGCCGAGCAGGTGGCCGGACGGCTGGGCTCCGACAAGGCTCTGTGGGGCCTGGTCAACAACGCGGGGGTATGTGTCTCCGCACCGCTGGAGTGCGTACCGGTGGACCGGTTGCGCTGGCAGCTGGAGACCAACGTGGTGGGCCAGCTCTCCGTGGTCCAGGCCTTCCTGCCCCAGTTGCGCCGCTCCCGGGGCCGGATCGTCAACGTCACCTCGGGTCTGGGCACGGTGGCGCTCCCCTACCTGGGGGCGTACGCCGCCGCCCAGTACGCCAAGGAGGCCATGAGCGACGTACTGCGCCGCGAGTTGAGCGGCTTCGGTGTGTCGGTGAGCGTCGTGCAGCCCGGCGCGATCAACACGCCGATCTGGGGCAAGGTGAGCGAGGTGGCCCGGGAGGCGCTGAGCCACGCGGACAGCCAGGTGGCCGCACTGTACCGGGACAACTTCACCCGTTTCCTCGCGGGCAACGAGCAGGGCGCCGAGGAGAGCGAGACCACTCCCGGGGACATGGCCCGCGCCGTCGCGCGCGCGCTCATCGAAGCCCGGCCCCGGACCCGCTACCGGGTCGGCGCCGATGTCCGCAAGCTGGCGGTGCTGGCCCGGCTGCTGCCGGACCGGCTGCTGGACAGGTACCTCCGTCCGCTGAGCGGCTGACGGTCACCGCCCCGGGGGGGGGGGGGGGGGGGGCGCGGGGGGGGCGCGGGGC
>NZ_JBHXNW010000015.1:69473-76025 GCF_042717365.1 Streptomyces sp. NPDC058534 | reverse complement strand
GATTGGGGGGGGTGGTGCCGGGTGTCGCGGTGGTGGGGTGGCGCCACTTTCACCTCGCGCTGGCGGGCGTCGCGGGCACCCCCCCCCCCGGGGGGCGCCGGCGATTACGGCGCCCTCGGCGTTCAGTGGGCTTCGGGCGCAGTCTGGCGCGCCAAGGGCCCAAGCCTTGGAGGCATCAGGGCATTCGAGGGTCAGGCCTCCCGGTCTTCAGGCCTCCTGCGATCAGATCCGGGTGGTCAGCGCCCCCGGTGTCCGGCGTCCTCGGGCTTCCGGTCCCGGACCGGCGTGCCGGCGCGGGCCAGGAAGTCCGTGATCAGCGCCGCCCATCGGGCCGGCTGCTCGGCAGCGATGGCGTGGCCGCACTCCAGGGCGACCAGCTCGGCTTCGGGGATGCCGTCGGCGAGTTCGCGGGAGTGAACCGGGGTGATGAGGACGTCCTCCCGCGGCGAGACGACCAGCGTGGGCACCTGGATCGCGGCCAGGTCCCGGGTCACGTCGATGGTGTCGAAGAGCGCCAGCTGCTGATCCGTCCCCGGCGGGAGCCCGGCCGCGAAGAGGGCCAGCTGCTCCTCCACCTCCTCCGGGGTGCGCTCGTCCAGCCAGCTCGCCCCGCCGACCACCAGGGACAGATAGGCCGCCAGGGTGCGGCTGTCGCCGCCGCGGCCGAGTACCCGCCAGACGTCGATGACCAGACGCAGCCGGGCGTTGGGCCGGGCGAACCCGGAGGACAGCACGAGGGCGGTCACCCGATCCGGGTGCCGCACCGCCGCCCGCACGGCGACGGTCGTCCCCATGGAGAAGCCGGACACGGCGAACGTCTCAGCGCCCGCCCGGAGCCCGGCCGCCACGACGTGGTCCGCCAGTGCGTCCAGGGACAGCGGGGCTTCCGGGAGCGGGGTGTCGCCCGAGCCCGGATAGTCCGGCCCGACAACGGTGTGCCGCCGGGCCAGCTCGTCCACGACGAGGCCGTAGCTGTCCCGTACGTCGCTGCCGGCGCCGTGCGCCAGGACAACGGCCGGCCCCGAGCCGAGGACCAGGGGCGCGGGCGAACTATATGGAGAGGTCGTCATCCGCGCACGCTAACGGGATGCCGCCGCGACCGGGCGAACGTTGCGTCCGGTTCACGGTGTTGTGCCCGGCCAGGCTACTCGAACTGGTAGCCCGCCGGACTCCACGGCCCCTAAGCCCTCATGCCAGGGCACCCTCAGCGGCGGAAGGCGGAGGGGTCGACCGACACCAGCCGCTTGACCGCTTTCGGCACGAATGCGCCCTGGTCCTCCCGCCCCTCCAGCACCTGCTGTGCGGCGAGGGCCATCCGCGACCCGGCGTAGCGCACGGGTTCGCCGGGTATCGCACCGCCCGGGGTGCGGGCCAGAGCCGACCCGGACCATTCGTCGTCGGTACCCAGGACCAGCGACGCCAGCACCTTGGCCATCAGCCGGGAGGGGCCCACTCCGTCCCCCGAGTAGCCGGTGGCATAGAACACGCCCGGCACGGAGCGCAGCCGGCCGGCGAAGGGGACCGAGGTGACCGCGTACTCGACGGGCGCGGTCCACATCATGTCCACGGGCACGTCCCGCAGGTCCGGGAAGAGTCTCAGGAACTGGCGCCGCACCTCCGCGGGGCGCAGGGCACCGCCCCACATGGTGCCGGCCCCCGAGTTGCCGGGGCCGAGACCCACCCCGCCCTTGCCGAAGAGCAACCGGCCGTCGGTGGTGGTGCGGTAGTAGTTCAGCCGCTTGCGGGCGTCGCAAACCGAGGTGGCGTCCCGCCAGCCGATGGCGTCGAGCCGCTCCGGCATCGGCACCGTCAGGACCGTGTCGCTGGCGACCGTGACCATCCGGTCCGCCAGCTCCTGCAACTGCCCGGCCCAGGCATTGATCGCCAGCACCACGCGGTCGGCGCGGATCGTGCTGTGTGGGGTCACCGCCAGGGTGGCGCCGTTTTCACGGCGGAGCCCGCTGAGCGGTGTGTGCTCATGGATCCGCACGCCTTTGTCCAGAGCGACGCGCCGCATACCGCGCACCAGCTTGGCGGGCTGGAGCGTGGCGCAGTGCGCATCGACCACGGCCCCGTAGTGGGACGGGGTCCCGACCGCTCTGCGGGACTGGTCGGGACTCAGCTCGCGTAGCGGCTCCACTCCGGCCCGGGCCAGGTTCTCCAGGGTGGTGTTCCACGCTCCGCGCTGTGCCTCGGACGAGGCCGCCCACATCCATGGGCCCCGCCGGTACTCGGCGTCGATGCCGTGTTCGTCGACGAAGTCCAGGATCTCGTCCACGGCACGCTCGGACGCCTCGCCCAGCCGGCGCGCCTCCGCATGGTCGCTGATGGCGACAAGGCTGTCGAACCGGGCCCACATGGGCATCACATAACCGGCGTTGGCGCCACTGGCGCCGCCGCCGCAGACATCGGCGTCGATGAGCACGATGTCGGTGCCGGGCGCCCGGCGCAGGATCTCCAGGGCGGTCCACAGTCCCGTGTATCCGCCACCGACCACGCACACGTCGCAGCGGACGTCGCCCGCCAGCGCGGGGGACTTCCCGTCGTCGGGTTCGGCCGTCAAGGCGTCTCGAAGCCAGGCCGTCCGCCGTGCGGGGGCAGGAGCTGAAGCGGGCCAGGGAGCCGGGAGTGCCAAGGTGTTCATCTGCTGTCTCCAAAGGTGCACGAGCGGATCACGGACGGAACCGCCGACCTCGCGGGGCGACCGAACCGGCAGGAGGGGGCGGGTTGGCGGGGACGGACGAATCCTTATGGCCGAACGGATCCGCAGGGCCAGACAGGTCCGATGCAGGGTGAGAGGTGAGGGACGCCAGCAGCGTGGGAACGAGCGGCGCCTCATCGCCGCCGGCGCCCGGCGCGCCGGAAGGGCCGGCCGACGGACGGTGGTCCTCCGCGACCGCCCGCAGCAGGTCGATGCGCGAATTCACCCGGTAGCTCTTGAACAGCCGCCGCAAGTGGTAGTTGATGGTGTGAGGGGAGAGCCCGAGCCGGGTGGCGGCCTGACGGTTGGTCAGTCCCTCGGACACCAGCAGGACGAGTTCCCGCTGCCTGCGGCTCAGCCGCGGGGGCGGGGCGGCTGCCCCTGCCGCGTACGTACTCGTGACGGTGTGCCCGGCGTCCGGGTGCACTTCGCGAGCCGGCCGGTCGGAGACGGAGGAGGCCCTGCCGCCGACGACGCGGTGCGCCCCCCAGGGTCCGCGGACGCCTTCGGCCTCCCGGGAGACGGTCCGGGAGTGCGGGCCGGGCAGGGCGCCGCCGGCCGCGCGCAGCAGGGCGGCTTCCTGGTACAGCACCCGCTTGAGCGCGTCCGGCACCGCGCCCTGGACCGCCTGGCGCATGAGTTCGCTGTGGAAGGCAAGCCGGTCGGACGCGTGCCGCACCACTCCCGTGGCGCACGCCTCCTCCATGACCGGCAGCAGGGCCGACAGCGGCCGTCCCAGCATGGCCGACAGTTCGGTGTACTCCACCTCGGCGCCGAGGACGGCCGCCACGCTCAGGAACTGACGGCACTCCCGGGAGAACTGGGCGAGCGTGGTACGCAGCCGGTCACGAACCCGGTCGGGCAACCGGACACCTGTCAGATGGGCCTCGCCGCCGACGATGCTGATCGTGCCCTCCTCCCGCATGCCGATCAGCAGTTCGGTGAGCAGCCGGGGATGACCAGCGGCCTCTCCCACCAGTTGGGCTACCGCAGGGCCGGGCGGCACACCCAGCACGTCCGCCGCCTGTAGCAGCGCGTCCGCACCACTGAGCGGTCCCAGGACCAGGCGCTCGTAATGGCGGCGCGGGTCCGACAACAGGGCGCCGGACCAGTCGTGTCCGGTGTCGGTGCGGTGCGCGGCCAGCCAGACGACCCGGTCGTGAGGGGCGCCGTGCCGGGCGAAGAGGCCCGCTCCGGGCCCCGCCGCCGGATCCACGTTCGGGAACTCGTCCAGTACGACCAGTACCGGCTCGCCCTGAACGCGCAGGGGCAGGCCCGTTTCGCACCGGCCGAGGAAAGTGCCGGCCGTCCGGGCACCGGCGGCGCTGCGCGAGGCCGGATGGGGGGTGCCGGCCGGTCCGGCCATGGTGTAACCCAGCCGCTCGGCCCGGTCAATGGCAGCGCACAGCAACCGGGTCTTGCCGTAACCCGGCGGCGCCTCGACGAGGACGAGAGCCGTACCACCCTGGCGGATGGCTTCCAGGACTGCGTCTATTCGGGTCAGTTCACGTTCACGGCCGCGCAGTGGCGGGCCGACTTGAGGAGCGAGTGTCGAGAGCATGCGGGGAAACTCCCTGAGAGGTCAGGATGATCACGTAGACGAGGGCGCCGGAGCGGCGGCCGTTCCATGGGCGCCGCCGCAGGCTGCCCAGCGGGGCGAACCGGTGCCGGACGCACGTTCAGCTCATGGCGCGGTGGCGGCGGACCCCGACTGCGTGGAAGCGGCCGGTGACGAAGGCGGAATCGCAGTAGACGGCGTCCGCGGCCGGGTTCATGCCCGTACCGTGCAGGTCTGAGTAGACGGCGGACTGGGTGATGTACCAGTGGCCCATCAGATTGAAGGACAGCATGACGCCCGCCTCGGAGCAGGCCTCCTCCAGCGCCGCCTGTGCCTCCGGGGAGACGGTCCAGGCACCGGCCGAGAGCGACCCGTGCTCCCGGGCGGTACGGGCCAGCAGCTCCGTGCCGGCGGCGGCCGAGTCGACGGCGACCGCGAAGTACACCGGGCCCAGCCACTCGGTGGACAGAGTGGCCAGATCGCCGGGGCGTGCCGCGTCCAGTACGACGACCGCAGGGGTCCGTACCACCGCGTCCGGGTGGTCGGGGTGGACGACGGGGCGCGGGGCGACGGCCACGGTGCCGAGCGCGCCCGAGGCGGCCTTGTCCACCCGGGCCAGCACCTCGGGTGAGAGCAGGGCACCGAGGACGGAGACGGCATCAGCCGGATCCGCGAGCAGCGTTCCGAGCGTGTCGTCGAGGTCCGCCACCACCCGGCCGAAGGACTTGTGTCCCTCGTCGGTGGCGACACCGTCCCGGGGGATCAGCAGGTTCTGCGGACTGGTACACAGCTGTCCGCTGTACAGGGCCAGGCCGAAGGCCAGGTTGGCCAGCATGCCCCGGTAGTCGTCGGTGGATTCGATGAGCAGACTGTTGACGGCCGAGGTACTGGTGAAGACCCGTGCCTGGGTGGCGTTTCGGCGCAGCCAGTCGCCGAATCCGGTGGTGCCCGAGTAGTCCACGATGCGCACGTCGGAATGGACCGCGAGCCGTCGGGCGAGTTCCTCACCGGGCCGTTCCACGGCCAGGCACACCAGGTCTGGGTCGAACCCGGCCTCGCTCAGCACCTGTCGGACGGTGCGCACGGTCAGCGCGAGTGGCAGTACGGCCCTCGGGTGAGGCTTGATCAGGACGGGGTTTCCCGTCGCCAGCGAGGCGAAGAGGCCGGGGTAGCCGTTCCAGGTGGGGAAGACGCTGTTGCCGATCAGGAACGACACCCCTCGGGGCCGCAGCGTGAACGTCTTCTCCAGGGCGAAGTCCTCGCCGTCCGGCATCGGTTTGCGCCAGACGAAGGAGCTGGGCAGCCGGGTCTGCTCTTCCACGGCTTGGGCGACGGCCTCCAGCCCCCGGTCCTGGGCGTGCACGGCCCCGGCGTGGAATGCCATGACCGGGTTGTGGCCGCTGGTGTGCTCGGCGGCAAGGGCGAACTCGTGCGACGCGGCGTTAATCCTGGCCAGGATCTCCACGCAGACCGCGGCACGCGCCGTCACGCCCGCCTCCCGCCACCGCGGCATGGCGCGCCGCATGGCGCCCAGGACGGCGTCGGGGTCGTGGTGCGGGTAGGCGATCTCCAGGTCGGGCCCGTACGGTGACCGCTCACCGCCCTCTGCCGGGGCGGGGCCGATGAGGCCGTCCTGGCCGGGCTGGCCGAGGTGGAAGACCTGACCGCGCAGGGCCGCGAGGGCCGTCTTGGCCGCGGCGGCCGCACCAGGGCCGTAGCCGTCGGCGTCCTCCGGGTAGGGCGACCAGTGCGCCCGGGTGCGAAGGGTCTCCCGGGCCCGGTCGAGGGTCGGCCCGTGCCGGTGTGCCCACTCCCTCAGGAGTGCCGCTGAGCGCTGCCCGTCCCCGACCGGGCCCGGTATGCCGCATGTTCCCACTTTCCCGCTCCTCCCGCTGTTCGAGACGCGGGCGGAGCGCCGCCGGGCGCGAGCCCGTCGGGCAGCACCTGGCCAGGCCGGGCCGCTGCGGCCGGACCGTAGTCGTGCGCGCACGTTTTCCCCCTGGTCCCCGTGATCACGTCTCATCTCAATGGACTGAACGTCTCCATTCGATCACAACAAGGGGAGTAGTTCGCAAGAGTTCACCGCAAACAAGTACCAAAGAGAACTATTCAAGCCAAAGGATGACATAGCAGCGATGGTCGACGGGGGAAAGGGGAGGTTCGGTGGCCGACGGGGGAGGGCAGCCACCGAACCGGGGCGGGCGGGGCCGGCGGCCGCGCGGGGGGGGGGTTTAATTTACACCGCCCGCCCCCCCCCCCCGGCGGGGGGGGGGTCGGCCCGGGTCTTGTATAA
>NZ_JBHXNW010000015.1:58083-69463 GCF_042717365.1 Streptomyces sp. NPDC058534 | reverse complement strand
AAAAAAACTCATAAACCCGGGGCTGGTTCGGCGGGGGTTTGGTGGTGGTGGGGGCGCGGGGGGGGGCGCCCCCCCCCCCCCGGGGGCCGGCGGGCCTGGGCGGCCGCCCGGCTGCTCTGTTCAGTCCCGAGCGGCCGCAGGAACCGCGGCAGTCGAGGGGACTCGCCCGAGGGCGGTGACCAGGAGGGCTCCCAGGGCCAGCGCGCCGCTCAGCCACAGCACCGACCGGGTGCCGAAGCCGTCCACCACCAGCCCGCCCGCGAAGGCGCCCAGGGCGATGGCCCCGTTGAACGCCCCCACGAAGAGGGAGGTCACGCCCTCCCGTGCGTCGGGGGCCGCCAACGCAAGCCAGGTCTGGGTGCTCACCGACACGCCGCCGTACGCCAGGCCCCACACCACCAGCAGCACGGCAGCCCCGGCCGCGGACAACCCGAGCAGCGGGATCAGCAGTACCGAGACCGCCAGCGTCAGGCTGATCACCAGCAGGATGCCCCGCACCGGGCGCCGCCCCACCCGGGCACCGACCGCGAAGTTGCCCGCGATGCCCGCGATTCCGTACACCAGCAGCAGGGTGCCGATCATCGAGTCCTGCACGCCGGAAACGTCCTCCAGCACCGGCCGGACATACGTGTACGCGGCGAAGTGGCCGGTCACCAGAAGGGCCACCACGGCGAGACCGCTGACCACCCGCGGGTTGCCGAACAACCGCATCACACCGCCGAGCGCCACCGCCTCCTCGGCGGGCAGCGGTGGCAGCAGGACGGCCATGGCGACGGTCACGAGCACGGCCAGCCCGGCGACCGCGAGGAACGCCTCGCGCCAACCCGCGAGTTCACCGATGTACGCACCGGCCGGCACCCCTGCCACCGAGGCGACGGCGATACCGCTGAAGATCATGGAAGTCGCCGGTCCTATGGACTTGGCCTGAACCAGCCGGACCCCGAGACCGCCCGCGAGCGACCAGACGCCGCCCATGCCGACACCGATCAGGACACGGGCGACCATCATGACCGCGAAGTTCGGTGCCCAGGCGGCCAGCACGTTGGCCGCCGCCAGCAGCAGCAGCAGGGAACAGAGCACCAGACGCCGGTCGATCCGTCCCACCGCCGAGGTGACCAGCGGTGCGGAGAACGCGCCGACCAGACCGGTGACGGTCAGCGTCAGCCCAGCCGTACCCTCGCTCACGTCCAGGGAACCACTGATCGGAGTGAGCAGGCCCACCGGCAGCATCTCGGACGTGACCACGGTGAACGTGCCGGCCGCCACGGCCACCACCGCGGGCCATCCTCGTTTCTCTGACCCCCTCGGCGGGGGCGCCGTCGCGGACAGGTCGTCAATTTTCGCCATGCCTCAAGCCAACTCGGCCGCCCAACGCGGAACAAGCGCGAAGTTCTCATGCTTCCATGAGGTGGGCTAATCGAACGAAGCACGTACCGGCGGACGAGCGGCGCCCGCCGCACTGGAGGCATGACCATGACCATCACCGGGCCAGGGGCCGGAGAGCGCAAGCCCACACCGACGGGTACCTTGGAGATCCGTGAGCTGGAGTGCTTCCTGGTCCTCGCGGAGGAACTGCACTTCGGACGGACGGGGGAGCGGCTGTACGTCTCCCAGGGCCGGGTCAGTCAGCTCATTCGCGCCCTGGAGCAGCGGATCGGCGCCCGCCTGGTGGACCGTACGAGTCGGCGGGTGCGGCTGACCTCTCTCGGCGAGGACTTCCTCAGCGCCCTGCGCCCCGCCTACGCCGCCCTGCGCGCCACCGTCGACGACGCACGCGCGTCGGCGCTCGGCGGCAGCGGCCCCCTGCGCATCGGGTTCCAGGGTGTGGCGGGGTACGGATTCATGGACGTGGTCAGGGAGTTCGAGGACCGGTTTCCGGGCTGCGAGACCCGGATCACCGAGCTGCCGCTCTCCGACCCCTTCGGGGCGTTGCACCGGGACGAGGTGGACACCGCCGTTGTCCTGCTGCCGGTCCGGGAACCGGCACTGGTGCTCGGGCCCGTCTTCTCCCGCCAGCCGCAGTACCTGGCCGCCTCCCACCGGCATCCGTTCGCCGACCGGACCGTCCTGGACGCCGAGGAGCTGGCCGGCGCGCCGCTCGTGGGGGTGGCCGCACCGGCACCGGACTACTGGCGCGAGGTTCAGGCGCCCACCCGCACCCCGGCCGGCGCGCCCGTGCCGCAGGGCCCGGCCGTCGGCACCCTCCAGGAGGGCCTGTCCCTGGTCGCCGCGAACCGGGGGGTGATGCTGCTCTGCCACCCGACCACCCAGTACCACCACCGCCGGGACGTGGTCTACGTTCCGGTGACCGGGCTGCCCGAGTCCGCGCTCGGCCTGGTCTGGCACGGCGACCGCGAGTACGCCCGGGTCCGCGCCTTCGCGGACGCGGTGGCCGGCGACCTGTCCAGGCTGGGCCTCTGAGGCGACGGCCGGGGCGGGCGGGCACGACCCCGACCGGGGCGGCCTCTCCCGGCGAGATCGCAGGCCGGGCTGGCCTGCGATGTCCCACGCCAGCTCGTCGGCGGTCACGCCCCACACCGGCGCGTCGGCGCGTCGACGCAATCGTGGCGCCCGCGGACACCGCCCGCTCACCGTATGGTGCCGGCGGGAGGGTGCCGACGGCTTCTCGGACCGCGTCAGGGGCGCCGACCAGGCACGTTCTGCGGCCGGGGGCGCACCGCGTCGGCGCGCCCCGAACGCCTGTACCCGACTCCGCTGCTCAGGCCTGCACCACCGGCTCCCGGGTGAAGAGCGCGCCCAGTTCCGGAGCGTTGACCCGGCGGTCCGCCAGGCGCAGGCCCTCCCAGATGGTGACCTGGTTCGCCGTCAGGACCGGCTTGCCCAGGTCCTTCTCCAGGGCCGGGATGTGCGCCGCCGTGTGCAGGGCGGTGTCCGGCAGGAGCACCGCCTCCGCCTCCGGGCGGTCGGCGGCACGGGCCAGCGCCAGCACCTCCGCCTCGGTCCAGGTGCCGACCTCCGCGGCCGTGATGATGCCCGACCCGACCACGTCGACCACCTCGATGCCGGCGGCCCCGAGGAACTCCGCGAAGAGCTGTGCCACGTCCTGCGGATAGGTCGCGCCGATCGCGACCCGCCGCGCCCCGACCTCCCGCACCGCGTGCACGAAGGCGAAGGAGGTGGACGAGGCCGGCAGACCCGCCGCCTGGGCCAGGCCGCGCACCTGTTCCTGCGCGCCCGCCCAGCCGTGCACGAAGCTGCCGCTGGTGCAGGCCCACACCACGGCGTCGGCGCCGGCCAGCCGCAGCTCCTCGACGCCGGCCGCGAGCCGCCGCGGCGAGCCCATCTCCAGCAGCGCGTCCACCCGGTGGGCGTCCTCGCCGATGTCCGTGTGCACCAGGTCCACCCGGATGTCGCTGCCCAGCAGCTGCTCGATGCGTGGATAGTCGTCCTCGCCGGAGTGGCCCGGGTACAGGAATCCCAGTGCTGTCATGTCCACCCTTCCTGCTGCTGTTCGGTGTCCGGGCCGTCCGTGACGCCCGGGATGTCCGCCACTGCGGGGCCGGTCGGTCCCGGCACCGCGGGGCCGGTGCGCGCCGACGGATCGGTCAGCGCCTGATACGGCCCCACGGCACGGGTACCCAGTCGGCGCAGCGCCGCCCACATCGTCACTTGGTTGGCCGAGATCACCGGGATCCGCAGCTCGGCCTCCAGCTGCGGGATGACGTCGTAGGTGGGGAGGTTCGTGCAGGAGATGAAGAGGGCGTCCGCCGTGCCCTCGCCCGGTACCGCCTGGCGCGCCATGTCGGCCACGTCGCGGTACGGCACCTTCCAGATGTGCCGGGTCAGCCCCATGAAGGCGCAGCCGGTGACCGTCACTCCGGCCTCGGCGATGTACGCCTCCAGCGACCGGGTGACCGACACGGTGTAGGGCGTCACCAGCGCGAGCCGGCGCACGCCCAACTCGGCCAGCGCGTCCAGCAACGCGCCGGAGGTGGTCACGGACGGGACGGCGCCCGCCCAGGTCATCGCCTCGCACATCGCCCGTTCGCCGGCGACGCCGCCGACGAAACTGCCCGAGGTGCAGGCGTAGGCGATGACCTCGGGGGCGATGGCGTTGAGGGTGCGCACCGCCTCGCCGAGGGTTTCGTGCTCGCTGACCATCCGCGCGAGGTCCAGACTGACCTCGACGGGTACGAAAGGGGTCCGCGTCATGTGCAGCGAGACCTCGTCGGGCACCCATCGCCACAGCTCGCGATCGAGTGCGAAGTCGAACGGGGCGACCACGCCGACCCCGCGTTGCGGAGCTGGTCCGCCGAGAAAGGAGATGTCCATGGCACGCACCGGCCTCACACTGAGGAAGGAGAGGGCAACGCACCGTTACGCACGGCCGTGTTGACGAAGGTAGGTTCTGGTGCGAGCGTGGTCAATCCGCCCGCGTCACTCCCAGGTCAACAGCCGGTTAACTTCCGCGTCAACACCTGAACCGCACCCCGTTCCCCGTACCGGAGACAGGCCTGCCGATGACCACGCCCACGCTCCTCGTCCTGGACGCCGAACCCCTCCCCCGGCTGGGCCGGCTGACCGGCCGGGCCCGGATCGAGCACACCGACGCGAAGTCCCTCGCCGAGCGGCTGCCGGACGCCGACGTGCTGCTCGTGTGGGACTTCACCTCGCACGCGGTGCGCGAGGCGTGGCCCGGCGACGGCCCGCGGCCGCGCTGGGTGCACACGGCGAGCGCCGGGGTGGACCATCTGATGTGTCCGGAGCTGGCCGATTCCGAGACGGTGGTGACCAACGCGCGCGGCGTCTTCGACCAGCCGATCGCAGAGTACGTCGCCGCGCTCGTCCTGGCGATGGCGAAGGACCTGCCGACGACACTGCGGCTGCAAGGTGAGCGGACCTGGCGGCACCGCGAGTCGATGCGGGTGGCCGGAACTCGCGCCTGTGTGGTCGGTTCCGGGCCGATCGGGCGGGCGATCGCGCAGACGCTCAAGGCGCTCGGCATCACCACCGCGCTGGTCGGCCGCACCGCTCGCACCGGTGTCCACGGGCCCGGCGAGCTGGACCGGCTGCTGGCCCGCGCCGACTGGGTGATCGCCGCGGCGCCGCTCACCGACGACACGCGCGGCATGTTCGACGCCCGGCGGTTCGGGATGATGCAGCCCTCCGCCCGGTTCGTGAACGTGGGGCGGGGTCAGCTGGTCGTGGCGGACGACCTGGCCGAGGCGCTGACCAGGCGTTGGATCGCGGGTGCCGCGCTGGACGTGCTGAGCCGGGAGCCGCTCGCGCCGGAGAGTCCGCTGTGGCGGGTCCCCGATCTGATCATCTCCCCGCACATGAGCGGGGACACGGTCGGCTGGCGGGACGAACTGGGCGCACAGTTCGTGGATTTGTTCGAGAGCTGGGCGGCGGGCCGGCCGCTGGCGAACGTGGTCGACAAGAAGCGCGGATACGTGCCCGGACACTGACGTCCCAGGAAGCGGGAGGGTGCATGACGGACCTCGACCTCACCGAGCTGACCGCTGTACAGCTGGTCGACGGTTATCGCAAGGGTGTCTTCAGCCCCGTCGAGGTGACCCGGGCGGCCCTGGACCGGGCCGAACAGATCCAGCCGGAGGTGAACGCCTTCGTCCGGCTGACCGGCGAGGAGGCGCTCGACCGGGCCCGGCGGGCGGAGGAGCGGTGGCGGCGCGGGGAGCCGTGCGGGCGCCTGGACGGGGTGCCGGTCACGGTGAAGGACATCCTGCTGACGCGCGGTCAGCCCACCCTGCGCGGCTCCCTGGCCGTCTCGCCGGACGGCCCCTGGGACGAGGACGCGCCCTCCGTCGCCCGGCTGCGCGAGCACGGCGCGGTGTTCCTCGGCAAGACGACCACGCCCGAGTACGGCTGGAAGGGCGTGACGGACTCGCCGCTGTCCGGCATCACCCGCAACCCGCACGACCCGGCCCGTACCGCGGGCGGCTCCAGCGGGGGCGCGGCGGCGGCCGTGGCGCTCGGGGCGGGGCCGCTGGCGCTCGGCACGGACGGCGGCGGGAGCGTGCGGATCCCGGCGTCCTTCTGCGGCGTATTCGGCCTGAAACCGACGTACGGGCGGGTGCCGCTGTACCCGGCGAGCGCGTTCGGCACCCTCGCGCACGTCGGCCCGATCACCCGGGACGCGGCGGACGCGGCGCTGCTCCTTGACGTCATCGGCACGCCCGACGCCCGGGACTGGTCGGCGCTGGGGCCGGCCCCCGGGTCGTACACCGAGGCGCTGGCCGGCGGGGTGCGGGGGCTGCGGGTGGCGTACTCGCCCTCGCTCGGCGGGCAGGTGGCGGTACGCCCGGCGGTGGCGACGGCGGTCCGGCGGGCGGTGCAGCGGCTGGTGGACCTGGGCGCGTACGTCGCGGAGGTGGACCCCGACTTCACGGACCCGGTGGAGGCCTTCCACACGCTGTGGTTCAGCGGGGCGGCACGCGTGGTGCAGCATCTGCGGGCGGGGCAGCGGGAGCTGCTCGACCCGGGGCTGCGGGAGATCGTCGGGGCGGGCGCCAGGTACTCGGCGCTGGATTACCTGGCCGCGGTGGACGTCCGGATGGAGCTGGGCCGCCGGATGGGCCGCTTCCACGAGGAGTACGACCTGCTGGTCACGCCGACGCTGCCGATCACGGCGTTCGAGGCGGGCGCCGAGGTGCCGAAGGGCTCGGGACACCGGCGGTGGACGGGGTGGACGCCCTTCACCTACCCCTTCAACCTCACCCAGCAGCCGGCGGCGTCGGTCCCGGCGGGCACCGACGGGGACGGCCTCCCCGTCGGCATCCAACTGGTCGCCGCCCGCCACCGAGACGACCTGGTCCTACGCGCGGCACACGCGCTGCAGGGGGCGGACCCGACGTAATCCGGGCCGGGCGTAACCCGGGCCCGGCGTGATCCGGGCCCGGCGTGATCCGGGCCCGGCGTGATCCGGGCCCGGCGTGATCCGGGCCCGGCGTGATCCGGGCCCGGCACGAGCGGGGCCGCCATGAGCGGGGCCGGCATGAGCTGGGCCCGGCCCCCTCGACGCGTAACACCCGCACGAGCCGGGCCACACGCCCCGCCGGGACGCACAACACCACACGGGCCGGGCTACCACGCCCGGCCCGGACGCGTGGCACCCCACGAACCCGCGCGCGGGGAACCCGCCCACGGCAGGACCACGCCGCAGGCACGGGACAGGCCACCGGCCGGGCAGGGAACCGAACCCGGCCCGGGCCGCACAGCCGTCCCACAAGAACCCACGCCGCGCCCCGCACGAAGGCACGGCAGCCTCACCCGACGGGCGGGACCACGCAGCAGGGCCGGGGCGCGGCGCCAGCCGGGCGGGGGGACCGAGGCCCACCCGCCGGGGGAGGAGACGCCCGGCCGACGGGGGCCGACGCCCGCCCGACGGGGGCCGACGCCCGCCCGGTGGGGGGCCGATGCCTGCCCGGCGGGGGCGCCCCGGCACGGCCGCACAGCCCCCCGCCCAAGCCACGACGCAGCGCCCCACGAAGCCTCGGCGCCCCCGCCCGACGGCAGAACCACGCCGCAGGCGAGGGGGCCGGGGCACCCGGCGGGGGTCCGGGGGCGCCCGGGGGGGGGTCCGGGGCGCCCCGGCGACGGACCCCCGCCCTCCCCAGCCCAACCGCCGGAGGCCTACGCCCGGCGGAAGCCGAGGGTCTCCCCCGCCGCTCCCGTGCGCCACAGGTCGTTGCAGGCTTCGGCCATCGCGGGCAGGCCCTCGACGATCTGGCCCCAGACGGTGCCGGGGACCCAGCCGACGTCGGCGTTGAGGAGCAGGTTGTTGCGCTCGTAGAACAGGGCGAGGTCGACGAGGGTGGTGCCCGGGCGGACCTCCCGGTCGTAGCCGTACGCCTTGGTGCCCAATTCGGCGCCGGCGAAGGCGAAGTAGCACAGATCGCCTGGAATGGGCGTTACCGTCGGATTCTCCAGTGGTGGCTCGGATGTCGCGAAGGGCGCGAAGAGGGCGTAGATCTCGTTGCGCGCGTATTTGGCGTGATACACGTCGCTGCCGAGGGGGAGGGCGTCCCAGACGGCCTTGCAGGTGATCGGGGCCCGGTCGTCGAGCAGTTGGGCCGTGCAGGTGATTCCGCGCTTGACCAGCGAGACTTCGATGTAGCGATCAGCCATGCCTCCATGGCAGTGCCCCGCGGCCCCGGGGTCAAGGGCGCCGGGCCGAGGTATCGGACTGAAAACGGTCGGCATAACCCTTCCCCCATCGGGTAGCTGCGCGCCCATGGCTCCACCACACAGAACCCCGCCATGGGGTATATCCGACCAAAGGTCCAGGACAGCCGGGCCCACACGCCGGTCGCTGCTCGCGGGGGTCGCGGCGCTCGGCGCACTGGGGGCGGCCGGCTGCTCGCGCGTGGCCACCGCGTCCGACGTGGAAGGCGGTGACCTTCTCGACCGGCTCAAGGCACAGGGCGTCGCCCGGCTCGGCATCGCGGGCGAGATCCCCTTCGGGTACATCGACAAGAACGGTGAGCTGACCGGCGAGGCACCGGAGCTGGCGAAGGTCATCTTCAAGCGCCTCGGAGTGGACCGGGTGCAGCCGGTGCCGACGGAGTTCGGCTCGCTCATCCCGGGGCTGGCGTCACAGCAGTTCGACGTCGTGGCGGCCGGCATGTACATCAACCCCGAACGCTGCCAGCAGGTCATCTTCTCCGACCCCGACTACCAGATGCTCGACGCGTACATCGTGCGCAAGGGCAACCCGCTCGGGCTGCGCAACTACAAGGACGTCGTCGAGAAGAAGGCCAAGTTCGCGACCGGCACCGGCTACGCCGAGATCGCCTACGCGGTGGAGCACGGGTACAAGGAGGACGACATCCTGATCGTCCCCGACCAGGTGGCCGGCCTCAACGCCGTCGAGTCCGGGCGCGTGGACGTCTTCGCGGGAACGGCGCTGACCGTCCGTGAAGTGGTGAAGAAGTCCAGCAAGGCCGAGGCGACCGAGGCCTTCTCGCCCATCATCGACGGCAAGCCGCACGTCGACGGCGGTGGCTTCGCCTTCCGGCCGAACGAGACCAACCTGCGGGACGCCTTCAACGTCGAGCTGCAGAAGCTCAAGAAGAGCGGCGAACTGCTGCGCATCCTCAAGCCCTTCGGTTTCACCGAGAACGAGATGACCGATCTGACCGCGAAGGAGCTGTGCGGCGGATGACCTCGGGACTGTGGGAACTCGTACTCCAGGGCGTCTGGGTCACCATCCAGCTGCTCTTCTTCAGCACGCTGCTGGCGACGGCCGTCTCCTTCGTGGCCGGCATCGCGCGCACCCACCGGCTGTGGGTCGTCCGCTTCCTGGCGGGCGTCTACACCGAGGTGTTCCGCGGCACCTCGGCGCTGGTGATGATCTTCTGGGTGTTCTTCGTGCTGCCGCCGGCCTTCGGCTGGCAGCTGGTGCCGATGTGGGCGGGCACGCTGGCCCTGGGCCTGACCTACGGGGCGTACGGCTCCGAGATCGTGCGCGGCTCGCTCGCCGCGGTCGACCCGGCGCAGCGGGAGGGCGGCATCGCGCTGAGCTTCACGCCCTGGCAGCGGATGAAGCTGATCATGCTGCCGCAGGCCGTGCCGGAGATGATCCCGCCGTTCTCCAACCTGCTGATCGAGCTGCTCAAGGGCACCGCCCTGGTCTCGATCATGGGCATGGGCGACCTGGCGTTCAGCGGCAACCTGGTGCGGCTGGCGCTCCAGGAGAGCGCGGAGATCTACACGTACATCCTGCTGATCTACTTCGTGATCGCGTTCCTGCTCACGCGGGTGATGCGCGGCCTGGAGAAGAAGCTGAAGGCGGGCGTCGGGAAGGCACCGAAGAAGAAGGCGGCCGCGGTGCGCGTGCCTGAGGGAAGTGGTGTGTCGTGAACTGGGACTGGAGCGCGGTCTCCGACTTCATGCCGCACTTCTGGGACGGTCTGCTGGTCACCCTGCAGATCCTGGTCCTCGGCTCGCTGGTCTCGTTCGGCCTGGGCCTGGTGTGGGCGCTGCTGATGCGGGTGCCGAGCCGCTGGGTGACCTGGCCGGTCGGGGTGGTCACCGAGTTCGTCCGGAACACCCCGCTGCTGGTGCAGCTGTTCTTCCTCTTCTACGTGCTGCCCGAGTGGAACATCACCTTCTCGGCGCTCACCACCGGTGTGGTCGCCATCGGCCTGCACTACTCGACGTACACGATGCAGGTCTACCGGGCCGGCATCGAGGCGGTGCCGGTCGGCCAGTGGGAGGCCGCGACGGCGCTCAACCTGCCGCTGGCGCGGACGTGGACGGCGGTCATCCTGCCGCAGGCGATCCGCCGCGTGGTGCCCGCCCTCGGCAACTACGTGATCTCCATGCTCAAGGACACGCCGCTGCTGATGGCGATCACGGTGCTGGAGATGCTCGGCGAGGCACGGCTGTTCTCGCAGCAGAACTTCCAGTTCACCGAGCCCCTGACGGTGATCGGTGTGGCCTTCATCATCATCTCCTACCTGGCCTCCCTTGCCCTGCGAGCCCTGGAGCGACGCCTTGTCCACTGACACTCTTCCCAACCCCGAGAAAAGCCCCGAGCGGGGCGGCTCCGAGCTGATCCGCCTGGAGCGGGTCACCAAGCGGTTCGGGGACAACACCGTCCTCGACAACCTGGACTTCTCCGTGGACGCGGGCAAGCACGTCACCCTGATCGGGCCGTCCGGCTCGGGCAAGACGACGATCCTGCGGCTGCTGATGACGCTGCTCAAGCCCGACGAGGGCACGATCACCGTGGACGGGCAGAAGCTGTTCCCGGCGACCGAGAAGGAGCGGCGGGAGGCGCGCAAGCAGATCGGGATGGTGTTCCAGCAGTTCAACCTGTTCCCGAACATGACGGTGCTGCGCAACATCACCGAGGCGCCGGTCACCGTGCTCGGCCTGTCCAAGGACGAGGCGGTGGAGCGGGCCAAGGAGCTGCTCGACATGGTGGGCCTCGGCGACAAGTGCGACGCCCACCCGGCCCAGCTCTCCGGCGGTCAGCAGCAGCGGGTGGCGATCGCCCGGGCGCTGGCCATGCGGCCGAAGGTGCTGCTCCTCGACGAGGTGACCTCGGCGCTCGACCCCGAGCTGGTCGCGGGCGTCCTCGACCTGCTCCGGGACATCGCCCGCACCACGGACATCACCATGCTGTGCGTGACCCACGAGATGAACTTCGCCCGGGACATCTCGGACCAGGTCCTGATGTTCGACTCGGGCCGGGTCATAGAGGCCGGCCCGCCCGAGAAGATCTTCAGCGAGCCGGAGCACGACCGGACCCGGGAGTTTCTCAGCGCGGTGCTGTAATTGCGCGGCGCGGCGGGCCCCCCCGCCCAGGGGGGGGGGGGGGGGGCGGCCCCCGGGCTGTTGCCCAGGGGCGGCCGCGCCCGCTCTGGGCCCCAAAAACCCGGCACACCCCCCC
>NZ_JBHXNW010000015.1:31968-58073 GCF_042717365.1 Streptomyces sp. NPDC058534 | reverse complement strand
TCTGTGTGGGTGTGTGTGTTTTTTATAAGATCCCGGGGGTGGGGCGGGGGGGGGGCGGCCCCCCCCCCGCGGGGGGGGGGGGGGGGGGGCCCCAGGCCACTGGCATGTGCCAGAGGGCCTGCGTCGCAGATGAGGGCCTCAGAATCCGGTCAACACGCCCTCACGAGAGGCCTCTTGGCGGCTATCGTGAAAGCCGGGATGCACCAGCGAGCGCAGGGGGAGACCACCGTGGCGCTGCAGCACAGGCCGACCGCGCCGCACCACTCGGCCCAGGACGCCCTGCGTGTCCTGGAGACGGTGACGCGGCACACCTCCGGAGTCACCGCCACCGAACTCGGCCGCGGCTCCGGCCTCGACCGGGAGCGGCTGACCGTGCTCCTGCGCATGCTGCGCCGCGAGGGCTACGTCGAGCAGACCGCCGACGGCGCGTACGTCACCGGCGAGGCCCTGGCCCGCCTGGGCTCGGCCGACGGACGCGAGCAGGCGGTGCGCGACAAGCTCCAGCGCACCCTGGACCGGCTGCGCGACTCGGTGGGCGCCGCCGTCTACATCGGCCGGTACGTCGACGGCGAGGTCAGCGTCACCCACTACGCGGACGGTCCGACCATGCCCAAGGTCAACGAGTGGGTGGACTTCCGGGTCTCGGCGCACGCGACCGCGGTCGGCAAGAGCCTGCTGACCCAGCTGGACCACGCGGGCCGCCGCGACCATCTGGCCCGGCACAGGATGGCCCGGCTGACCTCGCGCACCATCACCAGCGACAAGCTCCTGCTGTCCCGGCTGGAGTCCCAGCCGCCCACCGTGCCGGTCCTCGACCTCCAGGAGTACGCGGTGGGCACGGTCTGCGCGGCCGTCCCGATCACCGCCGGCTCCTCCGTGGGCTGTCTGGCCCTGTCGCTCCCGGTGGAACACGCGCACCGGCTCCGCGAGGCGGCGGACGAGCTGAACCGGAACGCGGCGCCGGTGCTGCTGTCGCTGACGCTCTAGGGACTGCCAACGATCCGGAACGTGGTCGAAAGCACCTCCCGGACCGGGTAGTATTTTCGTCGTCGTCGGCCGCGGGAAGCGGACGGCGGGAGTCATGCGCCGCTAGCTCAGTTGGTTAGAGCAGCTGACTCTTAATCAGCGGGTCCGGGGTTCGAGTCCCTGGCGGCGCACAGCACAAGGTCCCCCTCGTCCAGGCGAGGGGGACCTTGCTCGTTCAGAAGGTGACGTCCGAGCACGCGTAGAACGCGTTGCCCGTGTCGGCGATCGTCCAGACCGCGACGATCACGTGGTGTCCGCTCAGCCCGGACGGCAGCCTGCCGCTGTGGGAGAGCGTGGCCGGGGGCTGCTGGTTGTTGTAGGGCACCGTGAAGAACGGTGTCAGGTTGAGGTCGGACCGGGCCAGGTTGTGGTTCTGGTTCCAGCCCGGCTTGGTGACGTAGTACTTGAAGTCGGTCGTGCGGTGCCGGGCGGTGAACTGCCAGCGGAAGGTGTAGCTCTGCCCGCCGTTCACCCGGGTGGTCGGCCACGCCTGACCGCCCGGCTGCTTCGGGCTGTCCAGCGGGGCGAAGGATCCGACACCCGCGGAACAGATCTTCCCGTCGGCCGGCCCGGAGGCCGGGAAGCCCTTGGGGCCCTCCACGCTCTGCGGCTCCCACTGGATGGCGCCGCAACCGCTGACGGTGCCGTTCTGGCACACCTTCTGCCGGCTGACGGGCAGGTCGGTGTAGCCGTGGCCGCTGGCGCCGCCGGACGAGAACACGAGGGCTCCGGTGGTCGCCATGCCCACCGCGGCGGCGTACATCTTGGTCCTTGTGCGCATACTGCTGCTCCCTGTGACGTGTGGGGAAGTTCAGTGAGCCGTGCAGGTCTAGACCAAGTCTCAGATTATTGCCGTTAGTTGAACATGTCCATACCAATAGCGGAACCGGCTGGCCCGTCAGTGCCCGGTGTCGCCGCGCCCCGCGCAGAACGCCACCGTCAGGTCCTTCACCAGCATCTTGCGCTCGTAGTCGTCCAGTTCGACCAGCCCCCGCACGGTCAGCCGGGTCACCGTGTCCTCCACCGAGTCCACGACCGAGGTCAGCACGCTGGCCCGCTGTGCCGCGTCCAGCGCGGCGATCCGGCGCCGGTGCATCGCCGCGGCGACCTCGGGGGCGTACTCCACCCGGACCGGCCGCACCGAGAACACCTCCAGACCGACCGGCGCCGTGTCCGCCGCGACCAGCCGGGTCAGCGTGTCACCGGCCACGTCGGCGGAGCTGCGGACCGTGCCGAGCGGCTCCACCGGGACCCGGGCCAGCGCGGCCTCGACGCACTCGCGCAGATACGTCTCGTGGTCCTCGACGCCCAGCGTGGCCTTCACGGTGTCCCGCACCCGCCAGACCACCAGCGTCACCGCCCGGAGCGCGACCCCGTTGCCGTCGGCCGCGGGCATCGGCTCGCTGCGCCAGTGCCGCAGCCGCACGTCGACCCGGCGGCGCAGCAGCAGCGGGTTCACCCACATCAGGCCGGTGCGCCGGACGGTCCCCCGGTAGCGGCCGAACAGCCCGAGCACCCAGGCCCGTCCGGTCCGGCCCCGGGCCAGCCCGCCGAACCCGAACATCCCGAGCGCCCCCGCCGCCGCGTACGCCGCCCACTGCGCGGGCCCGAGCCCGGCACCGGCGTACGCCGGCAGCCCCAGCGCCTGGGCCGCGAGCGGCGGTACGACCCCGGCCCACCAGGAGGTGACCGCGCAGCCGGCCGCTCCGCAGAACCCGGCGGCCACTCCCGCGGCGCCGGGCAGCACCCGGGCCGGACGCTCCGTCAGCTCCGGGTCGACCTGCGGCACCGGACGCGGTCGCGCCGCTTCGGGCCGCCGCGTCCGGGGCTGCTCGCCGGTGCCCTGCCGGCGGCCGACGACCGCGGGCCGCAGCGGCACCGGCGCCGGATCGGGGTCGTCGCGGAAGAGCAGGTGGACGGGGATCTCGGTGGTGGCCTCGTTGTGAATGACCCGGGCGGGCCGGGGGCCGGTCTCCGACGCCGGCGAGGGCCCGTCGGCGGCCGGGGCCGTGCTCTGCGGGTTGGTTGACGATGTCGTACTCATGCGTGCTCCAGCCTCCGCGCCAGACGCCTCATGAACGGGTGATCACCTCGGGGCGGACGGTCACGAGAAGAGCCGCCGCCAGGTCTCCGGGCCCGGATAGCCGTCCGCCGCGCCACCGCGCCAGCCCTGGGCGCGCTGGAAGGCCTGGACGGCCCGCCGGTCCGCCTCACCCCAGCGCGGACCCGGTCCGGTCGTGTAGTACCTGCCGAACCCCTTCCGCACGAGCTGCCCGCCCAGCCGGGTGACGTACGGATTCTCCGCACCCGGCCGGAACATCGCCCGGCCCGGATAGCCGGCCACCCCGTGCGAGGCCGGACTCGCGGCCGCCGCCGGGACATCCTTGCCGCGGCCCTCGGCCAGCAGCCGCCAGGTACCCGGACCCGGCAGTCCGTCGGCCTCCCTGCCCCGCCAGCCCTGGGCCAGCTGGAACGCCTCGGTCGCCCTGCGGTCCGCCTCCGACCAGCGCGGGCCGGGCCCGGAGGCGTAGTAGCGTCCGGCACCCCGGGCGGCGAGCATCCGGCCCAGCTCGGTGACGTGCCGGTTGTTGGCGCCGGGCCCGAAGGACGACGCCCCCGGGTAGGCGGAGGCCGCGGCCGGCGCCCCGCCCGCCGTGCCCGCCGTGCCCGCCGTTCCCGCCGTTCCCGCCGTGCTCGCCGTGCCCGCCGCGACGCCCTTGTAGCGGTAGGGGAGGTACTTCGCGGAATCGCTCCAGTAGGCGTAGGGCGTGGCGAGCTTCCGGGCGTGCGGCGGGGTCTGCTCGTAGGCCGTGTAGGTGGTGTGCGTGCCGTCCGTCCAGCCGCCGAAGATCACCACATGGGAGCCTTTCTGGGGGTCGGACGCCTTGTGGAACAGCAGAATGTCGCCGGGCTGGAGTTCGCCCTTGGTGATCCGGTCCGCGACGGTGCCGAGGCTTCCGGTCCATTCGTTCGTCGGCAGTTTCCAGGCCATCGACACATAGCCCGAGCAGTCCTGCCGGTATCCGTCGGACCAGTAGGCGGTCATGCTGTACGGCACTTTCGCGGTGACCCAGGTCTTGGCCCGGTCGATGATCTCCGTACGGCTGATGGTGGCCAGTTCCGCGCCGGGCGCGGGCGCGGGCCGGCCCGCCGGACCGTGCAGCGGGGCCCTGGCACCCTGGGGGGTGTCCGGCTCCTCATCTGCGGGGACGCCCGGTCGCACGGGTGCGTGGGCGGCGGCCGGGAGCGCGGCGGCACCGCTCGCCCCCAGTGCGGCGACGGCGGCGGTGGCCACGGTCAGCGCGCGCCGGCCCGTCGGGGAATGCGGCGGGACGCGCGTCCGGTGACGGCAACCGGGGCAGTCGCAGTCGCTCGCGGCATCGAATTCCTCGAATACGGGAGTCTCCATGCGATTCCCCTCACACTCCCGATCGAAATGTCCGCGGCGGTGCACTTCGGTACATGTCCGTCAGTTTCTCAACTGGTCTCCTCATTCGCATGTTGACGGCCCGAATGATGTAACGGGCCCCCCGGCGCGGGCCGCCCGGGGGGTCCGGAGCACCGCCCGGCATCGGGTAGAGTTGCGCAGGTCAGCAGGCGCCGCTAGCTCAGTTGGTTAGAGCAGCTGACTCTTAATCAGCGGGTCCGGGGTTCGAGTCCCTGGCGGCGCACAGACGGCCCAAGGCCCCTCGTATCACACGGGGGGCCTTTGGCGTATCCGGGTTCCGAACGCCTTGCGATCATGACGAATCCCGTAGAACCCTGGTCCGGTTCAGCGGCCGGGTGCCGAGGGGGCCTCATGCAACCGAGGGCCCCCACTCCATGTCTATATAGGGTGTGTGTCGGTCGAGGGGGACCGGTGCAGACGATGGAAGCAACGAAACACGCATGACCCGCGTGTGGGGGGATGACACATGACGTCGACGCCGACGGGCGCCGGGCAGGACCACGACCCGTCACAGACCACCCAGCTCAGATTGCCCGGGCATCGGACCTGGAACACCGGCTCGTTCCGCCGGATACGCAAGACCCTGCCGAAGTACGACTACGAGCACTACAGCCGGCTCGCGGGCCCCCTCACCCAGCCCGACCCGAACCAGCCGTACAAGGTCCAGTACCGCTCGCTGATATCCCAGGAGCCGCACCGCGTCCGGGTCGCGCTGATGCTGGCCGCCGCCCCGCTGCTGTCGGTGGTGCTGCTGGTCTGGCTGCTCCAGCCCACGCACTGGACCGAGCGCGACTACCCCGCCTTCGACTGGCTACCCACGCTCGACATCGTGATGCTCGTGGCGATCGGCCTGATCGAACTCTTCCGCTGCCTGAACGTGCTGTCGAACGCGCACGCCACCCTGGTCGCCCGCGACCCGGTCCCGGTGGTGCCCGAGACCGGCACCCGGGTCGCCTTCCTCACCTCCTTCGTGCCCGGCAAGGAGCCGCTGGAGATGGTGACGAGGACCCTGGAGGCGGCGGTCAGGATCCGCCACCGCGGTCTGATGCACGTCTGGCTCCTCGACGAGGGTGACGACCCCGGGGTGAAGGAAGTCTGCGCGCGCCTGGGAGTACATCACTTCTCCCGCAAGGGCGTCGCCAAGTGGAACCGGAAGAAGGGCCCGCACCGCGCCAAGACCAAGCACGGCAACTACAACGCCTGGCTGGAGGCGCACGGCGACGACTACGACTTCTTCGCCTCGGTCGACACCGACCACGTGCCGCTGCCCAACTACCTGGAGCGGATGCTCGGCTTCTTCCGCGACCCGGACGTCGGCTTCGTCATCGGCCCGCAGGTCTACGGCAACTACGACAACCCGATCACCAAGGCCGCCGAGTCGCAGCAGTTCCTCTTCCACGCGCTGATCCAGCGCGCGGGCAACCGGTACGGCTCCCCCATGTTCGTGGGCACCTCGAACGCGGTGCGTATCAGCGCGCTCAAGCAGATCGGCGGCCTGTACGACTCGATCACCGAGGACATGGCGACCGGCTTCGAGATCCACCGCCACAAGAACCCGGCCACGGGCCGCAAGTGGCGCTCGGTCTACACCCCGGACGTGCTCGCGGTGGGCGAGGGCCCGAACGCCTGGACGGACTTCTTCACCCAGCAGATGCGCTGGTCGCGAGGGACGTACGAGACGATCCTCAAGCAGTACTGGAAGGGCTGGTACTCGCTGCCGCCGAGCAAGCTCTTCAACTACACCATGATGATCATCTTCTACCCGATGTCGGCCCTGAACTGGATCCTGGCCGCACTGAGCTGCTGCCTGTTCCTGGGCCTGGGCGCCTCGGGCGTCAACATCGACCCCGCGGTCTGGCTGATGCTCTACGGCAACGCCTCCGCGCTCCAGATCGGCCTCTACGTCTGGAACCGCCGCCACAACGTCTCGCCGCACGAGCCGGAGGGCTCCGGCGGCGTGGCCGGCATGATCATGTCCGCGCTGTCGGCGCCGCTGTACGCCAAGGCGCTCATCGACTCGGTGCTGCGCCGCAAGAGCAAGTTCGTGGTGACCCCGAAGGGCGACTCGGCCAGCCCGGACACCCTGTTCGGAACCTTCCGGTACCACTGGTACTTCATCGTCATCTTCGGCGCCTCGATCACCGCGGGCTTCGTCTTCGGGCACTCCCACCCCGCCATGATCATCTGGGCGACGTTCGCGCTGCTGATCACCGCGTCGCCGATGTTCGCCTGGCGCCACGAACTGCGGAAGGCGAAGAAGCGGCCGCCGGCCGTGGCCGCGGAGCCCGCGCCGGGGATCCCACCGCAGCAGATGGCGCCCGAGCAGACGTACGCGCCGCACGCGCCGCACGCGCCGCAGCAGAAGCCCAGCTGGGCAGCGCCCGCCGACGGGGGCGACGACCAGACCATGCAGATCGCCCTTGGTGGACTCGGGGGACTTGGGGGACGTAAGGAATGAAAGACCGTGCCGGCCGCCGCCGCGCCCGTCGCTTCGCGATAGGTACGGCGGTGGTAGTCGCGCTGGCCGGGATGAACGGGCCGTGGCTCTACCGCTTCGGAACCGAGAAATACCACCAGTACAAGATCAATCAGCCGGAGTACAAGGCCGCCAACGGCAAGTGGGAGATCGTCGAGTTTCCCGAGAAGTACCGGCAGAACACCATCCACGCGGCGCTGCTGCGCACCGGCAAGGTGCTGCTCGTCGCCGGGTCGGGCAACAACCAGGACAACTTCGACGACAAGAAGTTCGACACCCGGATCTGGGACCCCGTCAAGGGGACCATCAAGAAGGTGCCGACGCCCGCCGACCTGTTCTGCACCGGCCACACCCAGCTCGCCAACGGCAACCTGCTGATCGCGGGCGGCACCAAGCGGTACGAGAAGCTCAAGGGTGACGTCACCAAGGCCGGCGGCCTGATGATCGTCCACAACGAGAACCCGGACCAGCCGATCACCCTGCCGGCGGGCACCAAGTTCACCGGCAAGGAGAACGGCAAGACCTTCGTCTCCAAGGACCCGGTCCTGGTGCCCCGCGCCGAGAAGGTCTTCGACCCGGAGACCGGCGCGTTCGTGCGCAACGACCCGGGGCTCGGCCGGATCTACGTGGAAGCCCAGAAGAGCGGCCGGAAGTACCAGACGGGCACGCAGGACAACTACCGCATCCAGGGCCTGTCGGGCACGGACGCGCGCAACACCTACGGCATCGCGCAGAAGCTCGCCCTCGACAAGAAGGACTTCCAGGGGATCCGGGACGCCTTCGAGTTCGACCCGGTCGCCGAGAAGTACGTCAAGGTCGACCCGATGCACGAGGCCCGCTGGTACCCGACGCTCACCACCCTGAGCGACGGCAAGATCCTCAGCGTCTCCGGCCTCGACGACATCGGCCAGCTGGTCCCGGGCAAGAACGAGATCTACGACCCGGAGACCAAGGAGTGGACCTACACCGACAAGGTCCGCCAGTTCCCGACGTACCCGGCGCTGTTCCTCATGCAGAACGGCAAGATCTTCTACTCGGGCGCGAACGCCGGCTACGGCCCCGACGACGTGGGCCGCGACCCCGGCATCTGGGACGTGGAGACCAACAAGTTCACCAAGGTGCCCGGTCTCAGCGACGCCAACATGCTGGAGACCGCCAACTCGGTGCTGCTGCCGCCGGCGCAGGACGAGAAGCACATGGTGATCGGTGGCGGCGGGGTCGGCGAGTCCAAGCTGTCCAGCGAGAAGACCCGGATCATCGACCTCAAGGCGGACGACCCGAAGTTCGTGGACGGGCCGTCACTGGAGAAGGGCACGCGCTATCCGCAGGCCTCGATCCTGCCGGACGACAGCGTGCTGGTCTCCGGCGGCTCGGAGGACTACCGGGGGCGCGGCGACTCCAACATCCTCCAGGCCCGGATGTACCACCCGGACTCCGAGGAGTTCGAGCGGGTGGCCGATCCGCTGGTGGGCCGGAACTACCACTCCGGTTCGATCCTGCTGCCCGACGGACGGCTGATGTTCTTCGGGTCGGACTCGCTCTACGCCGACAAGGCCAACACCAAGCCGGGCAAGTTCGAGCAGCGGATCGAGATCTACACGCCGCCGTATCTGTACCGGGACTCGCGGCCGGACCTGTCCGGCGGGCCGCAGACCATCGCGCGCGGTGAGTCGGGCACGTTCACCTCGCGGGCGGCGTCGACGGTGAAGAAGGTGCGGTTGATTCGGCCTAGCGCCTCAACGCACGTCACGGATGTCGACCAGCGGTCGATCGCGCTGGACTTCGAGGCGGACGGGGACAAGTTGACGGTGACGGTGCCGAGCAATAAGAACTTGGTTCAGTCGGGGTGGTACATGATGTTCGTGACTGATGGGGAAGGGACGCCTTCCAAGGCGGAGTGGGTGCGAGTTCCGTAGCGCTCCCGCAGGTTGTGACTCAGGGTGCGGGAGCGCTGTGGCTTGTCGCGCTCCCGCGGCGGAGCCGCATATGTCACAGCCCCGCGCCCCTGGGGAGTTATCCCTGGGCCAGTTTCAGGGCGTACTCGGGGTACCACTCGCCCGCCTTGGGGCCGCCCTTGCATTCGCCGTCCGACTCTCCTGGGCGCTTCACCCACACGTAGGCATCGACCAGGGGGTCGGACGTCTTCGTCGTCGGGGTTTCGCCGAGGGCGCGGCCCGGGGGGTTGCACCAGCGTTCGTCCGGGTTGCCCTCGGTGTAGGGGCCGTTGCCGTTGCGGCTGGTGTCGATGACGAAGGGCTTGCCGCCCACCTTGGCGGAGAGCTGCTTGCCGTAGGCGATGGAGTCCTCGGTGGTGTAGAAGTTCGACACGTTGACCGAGAAGCCGTCCGCCTTGTCGATGCCGGCCCGCTTCAGCGGGTCGAAGATCTGGTCGGGGTGGCCCCAGCCGACGTTGCCCGCGTCCAGGTACACCTTGGTGTTCTTCAGGGCGGCGAGCTTGCCGATCGCGTCGTTGAGGAGGGCGTAGCGCTCCTCGTGGAACTGTTCCGGGGTGCAGCCGTCCACCAGGTGGAGCACGGCGTCCGGTTCCAGGATGACCGTGGCGGAGCGGTCGCCGATGCCCTTGGCCACGCCGTCGACGAAGTCGCGGTAGGCGTTGCCGTCGGCGGCGCCGCCGCCCGAGTACTGGCCGCAGTCGCGGTGCGGGATGTTGTAGAGGACGAGCAGCGCGGTGCGCCCGGCCTCGTCGGCGGCCTCGGTGAAGCCGCGGGCCTGTTCCTCGGGGTTCTCCGGGCTGAGCCACTCGCCGGTCGGCTGCTGGGCGATCTTGCGGATCTGCTCGGCCTGGTCCTTCTCGCCCGCCTCGGCCAGCGACGCCACCTGCTGCGCCGCGGTGCCGTCGGGGTTGACCCAGAACGGGTCGGCCTCCTTGGGCTGCTGCGTGATCTTGGCGCCCGCGTTCTGGCCCTTGTCCTCTCCGTCTCCGGAGGAGGAGCAGCCCGCGAGCAGCAGCGCCGCGCCGAGCACCGCCGCCGACGTTCGCCTCGTGGACAACGTCGCGGCCCCCCTGCTGCCGTACATCCAACCCCCCTGGGTGCGTTCCGAGGCTCAATCCTGACATACGCCTCTGGCACTCAAGAGGTTCCGGGACCGGGCGCCGGTTCCTGTGCTAGGGGCCGGTTCCGGTCAGGTACGCGGAGACTATGACGTTGGCCGTGTAGCTGTTGGTGGTGTGGTCGAAGGTGCCGCCGCAGGTGATCAGGCGGAGTTCGGCGCGGCCCGTGTCGTGGGGGCCGTAGGCCTGTTGGGCGTCGAAGCCGGCGCGGGTGAGGACCTGGACGTCGTCGACGGTGAACTCGGCGGTCCCGCCGTCGTCGCGGGTCACCCGGACCGTCTCGCCGGGATCCAGGGTGCTCAGCTCGTAGAAGACGGCGGGCCGGGCCTCGGTGTCGACGTGGCCCACCATCAGCGCCGTCCCGGTGGCGCCCGGGGTGACGCCGGCCGCGTACCAGCCGACGGAGCCCGCCCGGTCGAACGGCGGTGATTCGATGGCGCCCTCGGCGTCGAGTCCGCTGGGCAGGACCGGGGCGCTGATGTCGAGGCCGGGAACGTCGAGCCGTTGCGGCAGGGCGTCGCCGAGGGGGGCGTGGGCGGGCGGCAGCGGTACGTCGGGGGGCCGGCCGGCCGCCGCCATGTCTCCGGTGGCGGGCCGGGATATGCCCTCGCGCACGTCGGTGGCCTCCCCGCCCCACAGCCACAGCCCGAGGAGCAGCACGGTCCAGGCGATGCCGGTCACCAGGCGGCCGCCGGGGGCGGTGGTGCCTCGCGCGTCCGGTTCGGACATGGTCAGTCCGTCCCGCGGCTCCGGCTGCGGACGCTGCGCAGCGCGACGGCGACGGCGGCGATGCCCGCGAGGACCAGGCCGGTCACGGTGTGTGCGGTGCCGGGGGGCTCGGGGCGGGCCTCCTCGCGGCTGTCGGCGGCGGCCAGCTGGGCGCTGCCGCCGCCGCCCGCGTGGACGGGGGCGACGGGAGAGGCGGGTGCGGCCGGGCGCCGGCGCTCGCCGACATTGACGGTGCCGTTGCGGGCGTCGTCGCCGCAGGTGACCCGTACGGCGTACGCGCCGGCCTCCATGCCGGAGCGGAGCGTGCCGGTGCCGACGAGGACGCCGTCCCTCGCGGCCAGGGTCAGCCGTGCGTCGGAGACGAACGCCGCCGACACGGCGACGGCCGTCTTCTCGGTGCAGCCGGGCACGCGCAGCTCGACGTCGCCGCCGGGCGCGGGCGAGGACGGAGACACCGAGACGCCCGCGCCGTCGGCCGCGTGGGCGGCGGGCGCGACCGGTGCGAGCGCCGCCGCCAGGGTGGCGCCGGCACAGAGAGTGACCTTCAGTGAGCCCATCGTGCACCTCCAGTTACCTGGAGACTCCCCCGCGGAACCCCCTCCCGCATCCTGCACGCGGGCCGGACTGCTCCGAACGGGTTACGACGAGGCGCAACGGGTTTCAGACCCGCTCGATGCGATTGCGAAGACGTGTACGACCTCGCGCAGACCAAGCGCTGCACCGTGCACCGCATCTACGAGGACAACGACACCTCGACCTACTAGCGCCGGGTGCAGCGCAAGGACTTCGAGATGATGGTCCGTGACCTTGAGCACGGCGTGATCAGCGGCGTCCTGGCCCACAACATCGACCGCATCGCTCGCCAGCCACGCGACCTCGAACGGCTCATCGACATCTACGAAGAGGCACCGTCAGCTACGAGAGGTACGGGTTCTACTACTACTGCCGCGCTGCGGACGGTGGCTGCGGCAAACTCGCCCGCAGTGGCCCCCCGGTGGAGGATCACGTCGAGAAGGTCCTGCTCGACGTGCTCAGGATGCAGGCACACGATGTGAAGCCCACACAGGACGACGATCCCGAGTCAGCCGAGGCGAAGGAGACCCTGAAGCAGGTCCAGGCCGACAAGGCCGAGGCTCGCCGGCTTCGGGCCGACGACCTGTTCTCACTCGCTGAATTCGCCCGCGAGATCCGCCGCCTTGAGGAGAAGGAGAGAAAAACAAGGGAGAAGGTCGCCACCATCGTCGCGGCACCCAGGCGCGCCGGCTCCGCGGCGGCACGCATCGTCCGCGAGTGGGAGACATACACCGTCGAGATGAAACGGCGAGAGATGACACGGAGAATCGAGGCCGTGGTGATCAAGCCTGCGGGCAAGGGCGGGGCACAGCGCGGAGCGTTCCGGGCCGACTTGATCGAGATCGTGTGGAAGTGACCGCGTACATCTGACCGCAACCGTTCAATTACAAAAAGTTACTGAAGGCTGACGCATGGATACGCCGGAGTCCAACGGTCGGCGACCTGATCCGTCCGGACGCACGACTGCTTAGCATGGGCACCCCACGGCCCACGCACGGCAGGAGTCCGCCCCCATGACAGAGCGCAAGCCCATCGAATCGTGGCTCACGGACATGGATGGAGTGCTGATGCACGAGGGGGTCCCAGTACCTGGTGCGGATGCTTTCATCAAGAAGCTTCGCGACTCAGGGCGACCGTTCCTGGTCCTCACCAATAACTCGATCTACACCGCCCGGGACCTGCACGCCCGCCTGAACCGGATCGGGCTTGAGGTGCCGGTCGAGAACATCTGGACCTCCGCCCTGGCCACCGCGAGGTTCCTGGACACTCAGCACCCCGGCGGTACCGCCTACGTCATCGGTGAGGCCGGTCTGACGACAGCTATGCACGACGCCGGCTACGTGATGACCGATACCGACCCTGATTTCGTGATCCTGGGTGAGACTCGGACCTACTCGTTCGAAGCACTGACGAAAGCCATCCGCCTGATCAACAACGGCGCCCGGTTCATCGCCACCAACCCGGACAACACCGGACCGTCGCCAGAGGGCGCGCTCCCCGCAACGGGTTCCGTGGCTGCGCTGATCACGAAGGCCACGGGGAAGGAACCGTACTTCGTCGGCAAGCCGAACCCCCTGATGATGCGGACCGGCCTGAACGTCATCGGAGCCCACTCCGAGACCAGCGCCATGATCGGTGACCGGATGGACACCGATGTGCTGGCCGGGCTCGAAGCCGGGATGGAGACCTTCCTCGTACTCACGGGACTGACGACGAGGGGCGACATCGACCAGTACCCGTACCGGGCAACCAAGGTCGTGGACTCGATCGCGGACCTGGTGGAGCTCGTCTGATTCCTGTCTGCTGAGTCCGCCAACTGCGGCTTCAGGACAGCTCAGCTCCCGGTCGCCTCCTTCCACGCGTCGACGTACGACGTGAGGTTCTTCTCGATGTCGTTCCAGTCGGGTTCGAAGATCTCGACGCCGTCCATCAGCTTGGCCAGTTCGATGGCGTTGGCGTCGGTGGCCTTGACGTCCTGGCGGGCCGCGAAGCCGCCGCCGACCTCGCTGACCTGCTTCTGGGCCTTCTGGCCGAGCATGTAGTCGAGGAGTTTTTTGCCGTTCTCGCTGTGCGGGGCGTCGGTGACCAGGCCGGCCGCGTAGGGCAGGGCGAAGGTGGTGGGCTTGCCGCCTTCGCGGGCCGGGAACCAGATGCCGAGGTTGGGCATGGTCTTGGACTGGGCGAAGTTCATCTGCACGTCGCCGTTGGCGACCAGCAGCTCGCCCTTGTCGACCTTGGGGGCGAGCTTGCCGGTGGAGGCGGACGGGCCGACGTTGTTGGCCTGGAGCTTCTTCAGGTACTCCATGGCCGGCTTCTCGCCGCCGAAGTCGTGCATCGCCTTGATCAGGACGGCGGTGCCGTCGCCGGCGACGCCGGGGGTGGAGTACTGGATCTTGTTCTCGTACGTGTCGTCGAGCAGGTCCTCCCAGGTGGCGGGGGCCTGCTGCTTCAGGTCCTTCTTGTTGTGGATGAATCCGAAGTAGTTGTTGACTACGGCGGTCCAGGTGCCGTTGGCCGCCTTGTCGGCGCCGCTGACCTGATCGACGCCCGCCGGGGCGTACTTCTGGAGCAGGCCCTTGGTGTCGGCCTGCTGGATGAAGGGCGGGAGGGTGACGAGCACGTCGGCCTGCGCGTTGCGCTTCTCGCGGGTGGCGCGCTGGACCATCTCGCCCGAGCCGCCCTCGACGTACTCGACCTTGATGCCGGTCTCGTTCTCGAAGTCCTTGAAGACCTGGTCGTACCAGCCGTCGCCGTTCTCGCCCTTGAGGCCGTCGGCGCTGTAGACGGTGACGACGTTCTCGTCGGAGGCCGCGGAGTTGGCGCCGCAGGCGGTCAGGGGGAGGGCGAGGAGGCAGAGGGCGGCGAGCGGCAGGAGGGGCTTTCCGGGCATGGCGAGGTGAACTCCTTGCGGGAGAAGGTCGGTCGGGCTCGGGTCAGCGGTAGGAGGCTTTGGTGCGGATGCGCGAGACGGCGAGCAGCACCAGCAGAGTGGCCGCCATCAGGACCACGGCGACGGCGGAGCCGGTGAAGAGGGCGCCGCGGTCGGTGGCCGCGTAGATCAGGACCGGCAGCGGGGTCCAGTCCGGCGGGTAGAGCATCATCGTGGCGCTCAGCTCGCCCATGGACAGGGCGAAGCAGAGGCCGGCGGCGGCGGTCAGGGACGGCAGCAGCAGCGGCAGCCGCACCCGCAGGAGGACGTGGGCCGGGGAGGCGCCGAGGGAGGCGGCGGCCTGTTCGTACGCCGGGTCGAGGCGGGTGATCGCCGCGGACACCGACTGGTACGCGAAGGCGGTGACCAGCACGGTGTGGGCGACGATCACGATCCAGCGGGTGCCGTTGAGGAGGAACGGCGGCTGGGAGAAGGCGACCAGGATCGCCAGGCCGACCACGACGGAGGGCACGGCGACCGGCAGGACGAACAGAGCGTCCATGACCTTGCGGTGGCGCTTGCTCAGCGCGGCGGCGGCGAGCGCGGCCCAGGTGCCGGCGGCCAGCGCCAGCAGGCTCGCGGCGAGCGCGGTGACCAGGCTGGTGGTGAGGGCCTGGAGGGCCTCGCCGCGGGTCGCCGCCCGGTAGTTGCCGGTCGTCAGGCCGGACGGCAGGACGCTGGACCAGTTGGTGGCGAAGGACGCGCCCAGGACGACGAGCAGGGGGAGGGCGAAGAGGGGCAGGAAGAGGACGAGGAAGACCGCCCACAGGGCCCACCTCGCCTTGCGGCTATGCACCAGCACGGCGGCTCACCACCCGGTAGAGGCCGTACAGGCCCACGGAGATCGCGACGTTGACGACGGCGACCACACAGGCGCCCGGGTAGTCGGACTCCAGCATGGCCTTGCTGTACACGAGCGTAGGCAGGGTGGTGACGCCCTTGGCGCCGGTGAAGAGCACGATGCCGAACTCGTTGAGGCACAGCACCAGGACGAGGCTGCCGCCGGCCGCGAGCGCGGGCAGCGCCTCCGGCAGGACGATCCGGCGGATGATGCGCGGGGCGCGGGCTCCGAGCGAACTGGCCGCCTCCAGCTGGGCGGTGTCCAGCTGCGAGAACGCGGCGAGCAGCGGGCGCACCACGAACGGCGTGAAGTACGTGATCTCCGCGAGCAGCACGCCCCAGGGCGTGGTGAGGAACCGGAAGGGCCCCTCGGACGCCCCGGTGGCGTCCGTCCACAGCCCGTTGGCCATGCCGACGGAGCCGTAGATGAACAGCAGGGCCAGTGTGATCAGGAAGGACGGGAAGGACAGGAAGACGTCGATGAACCGCGACACCGCCCGCGCCCCGGGGAACGGCACGAACGCGATGACCAGCGCGAGCACGAACCCGAGCACCAGACACCCGACGGTGGCGGCCACCGCCAGCCACACGGTGGTCCACAACGCGTCCCGGAACGCATACGAGGCGAAGACGTCCGCGTACGGCTCAAGCGAGGTCCCGCCGCTGTCGGGCTGAAAGGACTGCTGAACGACGAGGGCGAGCGGATAGAGAAAGAAGAGCGCAAGGAGCACCACTGGAGGCAGGGCCCACACCAGCGCCCCATAGGGGCGCGGGGCTGTGCTCGATTTGCGGCTACCGCCGCCCGGGCGCGACCAGCCGACAGCGGCCCGCGGCTTACGCACAACCTCAGCCATGGTCCACCCCAGCGGGCAGCAACACCGCATCCTCGGGCGAGAAATGCAGACTCACCGACTCACCGTGCGCCGGCGGAGCCTTCAGTTCACGCAGGTCGGCCATCACCCGATGACCACCCACGTCGACGAACAGCCGATGCGTCGACCCCCGCCACTGAATCTCCCCCAGCGTCCCGGTGAGCCGGTTGGGCCCGTCCCCGAGCCCGACGAGATGCGGCCGCACGCACAGGACGGCCGACGCGCCCCGCGCGGCACCCCCCGTGTCGACCTTGATGTCCGCGCCTCCGAAGGACACTCCCCCGGCTCCGACGGTCACCGGCAGCAGGTTCGCGCCCCCCACGAAGGATGCCGTGAACTCATCGGCCGGCGCCCGGTACAACTCCCTCGGCGTCCCGCATGCGCGCAGCTTCGCCTTGTCCATGACCGCGATCCGGTCGGCGAGGGTGAGCGCCTCCACCTGGTCGTGGGTGACGTAGAGGATCGACACGTCGGGCAGCTCGCGGTGCAGGCGGGCCAGTTCGGCGAGCATGCCGGAGCGCAGCTGGGCGTCGAGGGCCGACAGGGGTTCGTCGAGGAGCAGGACGCCGGGCCGGATGGCGAGCGCGCGGGCGATGGCGACGCGCTGCTGCTGGCCGCCGGACAGCTCGCGGGGGTGGCGGCGGGCGTAGGCGCCCATGCCGGTCATGTCCAGCGCCTCGGCGACCCGTTCCCGGATGTCGGCCCGGGGGACCTTGCGGGCGCGCAGTCCGAAGGCGACGTTCTCCTCCACCCGCATGTGCGGGAACAGCGCGTACTGCTGGACGACCATGCCGATGCCGCGCCGGTGCGGGGGCAGGTCGGTGACGTCGCGGTCGCCGAGGAACACCCGGCCCGAGGCGGGCCGTACGAACCCGGCGACCGCCCGCAGCGCGGTGGTCTTGCCGGATCCGGACGGCCCGAGCAGCGCCATGACCTCGCCGGGTCCGACGGTGAGGTCGAGGGCGTCGAGGACGACGTTGCCGTCGTAGGCGACGGTGACCGAGTCGAAGCGGATGCCGCTGCTTGTGGCGCTCATCAGCCGTCTGCTCCCCGCAGCAGGGCGGGCAGGCCGGCGACCGAGTCGAGGACGTGTCCGGCGCCCGCCGCGCGGAAGGCGTCGTCGCCGTGGGCCCCGGTGCGCACCCCGGCGACCAGTCCTGCGCCGGCCCGTACGCCGCTGAGGACGTCGTACGAGGTGTCGCCGACGACGGCGACCTGGCGTACGGCGTCGGCGGCCCTGGTCCGCAGGAACGCCTCCAGCACCATGTCCGGGTACGGCCGTCCGCGCCCGCCCGCGTCGGCGGGGCACAGGGTGAGCGGCACCAGGTCGCGCCAGCCGAGGGCGTCGAGGATGGCGTCCTGGGTGACGCGGGCGAAGCCGGTGGTCAGGACGACGGTACGGCCGTCGGCGGTCAGCTCCTCGACGGCCTCGCGGGCGCCGGGGACGGGTGCGATCAGGCCGCCGTCGACGAGTTCGCCGTACGCCTTCTCGAAGGTGGTGTTGGCGTGCTGGGCGCGGTCCTCGTCGCCGAACAGGTGCCGGAAGACGGAGATCTTGGACTCGCCCATGGTGGCGCGGACGTAGTCGAGCTTCTCGGCGTGGTCCGCGGTGCCCGGTTCGACGCCCAGTGCGCGGGCGGCGGCGTCGAAGGCGCGCTCGACGAGGCCGCCGTCGGCGACGGTGGTACCGGCCATGTCGAGGACGACGAGGCGGATGTCTGTCGTGGTCATAGGTGCTTCACCAACCCAGTTCGTTCGCGGTGGTTTCGGCTATCGCGGGTGAGCAGGTCATGCCGCGCCCGCCGGGCCCGGTGACCAGCCACACGCCGTCGCGCACCCGTTGCCGGTGCACGACGCGGCTCTTGTCGGTGCACTGCGCGTACACCCCGGCCCACCGGCGGCGGACCTTGGGCAGTGGCCGGCCGAGGAGGGACTCGACGACGCCGGTGAGGTGGTCGTAGGGGTCCTCGACGGTGTCGAAGGCGAAGGGGTGCTCGTACTCGTGGGTGTCGCCGATGGTCAGTCCGCCGTCGGCGCGCTGCACCATCAGCAGCTGCATCCTGTGTTCGGCGGCCGTGGCCGGCTGCGGCTGCCGCGCGTTCAGCTCGTCCAGGGCGGGCGAGCCGTAGGCGGGGTAGTAGCGGAAGCTGTCGGCGTCGGCGACCGAGGTGGTGAGCGGTTCGCCGAGGGGGTCGGTCTGCATCATCTGGAGGCGGACCCGCCGCACGGGCAGGTCGGGCCCGGCCAGCTCGCGGACCAGGCCGCCGAGCCAGGCGCCGGTGCACAGGACGACGACGTCGCCGGTGTGCGTGTCGCCGTGGTCGTCGCGGACGGCGTTCTCGCCGATGACGTCGCGGACCTCGCGGCCGGGCAGGAAGGTGTACTTCGGGGACCTGCGGAGTTCGGCGCGCAGGGCGAGCTGGGCGGTGCGGGGTTCGACGGCGGCGTCCCGCTCGCAGTACAGCGCGGCGTCGAACTCGCCGCGCAGGGCAGGGTTCAGGGCGCGGGCCTCACCGGCGGTGAGCAGCTTGTGGCCCCGGGCGGCGGCGTCCGGGCGGGCTACGGCGGCCTCCGCGACGGCGCGTTCCAGGTCGCCGCGGACCGGGGTCAGGGAGCCGTTCGGGCGGAAGCCCAGCGCCGGGATCCGGCCGCCGATCTCCTCCCACAGCTCCCGGGCCCGCAGCGCGGTCTCCAGCTCCTCGCCGCCCGCGCGGCCACTGACCCAGATCTGGCCGAAATTGCGCAGCGAGGCGCCGCGGGCCTCCGTCTCTCGCTCGATCTGTACGACCTCATGGCCGCGGTTCACTGCGTGCCAGGCGTGCATGGTGCCCACCACGCCGGCTCCGACGACTATCACTCTCACGACGGCCACGCTCCTTGCCAAGGGGGAACCGGAGGAATCCGGCTGACAACGAGAGCGTGAACTGGTCATCACGTTTGGGCTAGACCCGTTATCTTTTCGTTATGAACTGACGGTCTGGGCGAGCGGTGGTTTTCAGCCGCGCAGATGGGTCGTGAAGGAGAAGCGGTCGCCCCGGTACAGGGTCCGCACCCGCTCCAGCGGGCGCCCCTCCGTGTCCCGGGAGACGCGGTGGATGAGCAGCATCGGGAGGGCCGGCGGAGTGCCGATGAGCAGCGCCTCGCGCGGGGTGGCGAGCACGGTCTCGATGCGTTCGTCGGCGTCACCGAAGGCGATGCCCTGCCCGGCGAGATGGGCGTAGAAGGACGAGTCCGGGTCGAAGGCGGTGTCCAGGTCGGGCAGCCGGGCCACGGAGAGGTAGGTGCTCTCCAGGCCGACCCGCTCGTCGTCGGCGAGCAGCACCCGCTCCAGGTGCCAGACGGGCTCCCCGCGCGTGAGGCCGGTCTCGGCGGCGAGCGCGTCGGGGCAGGGGAAGCGGTCGAGGGTGACCAGCCCGCGGCCGGGGGTACGTCCCTGGCGCCGGACGCCCTCGGTGTAGCTGGCCAGGGAGAGCGGCTGCGCCAGCTTGGGGCCGGCGACCACGGTGCCGCGCCCCTGCCGGCGCAGCTTGCCCTCGAGGACCAGCTCGCGCAGCGCCTGCCGCACGGTCTCGCGGGCGACCTCGTACCGCTCGGAGAGGTCCCGCTCGGTGGGGATGGCGCTGCCCTCCCTCAGCTCGCCGACCAGACGGTCGATCCGCGCCTTGACGGCGTAGTACTTCGGCACGCGGCCGTGCTCCGGGATCCCGGCGCGGACGGGGGAGCCGGGGGCCTGGTCGTTCGGATAGTCCACGCAGGGATGGTCGCAGACGGGGGCGCGCCCTGGTGAGGCGGTGAGGCGGTGAGGCGGTGGGGGCGGTGAGGCGGTGGGGGCGGTGAGGCGGTGGGGGCGGTGGCGTCAGCGGCGGCGTCCGCGGGTCAGCAGTAGGGCCGTGCCACCGGCGGCGAGGAGCAGGAGGGTGACCGCCAAGGCCGTCTCGACCCGGCCGGGTCCGGTACCGGCGAGTTCGTCGGCGGAGAGGATGCCGGTGCTCTGGTCCTCCGGGGTGGCGGGGTCGGCGCTCTGCTCGGTGGCGGACTCGTCGGGGGACGTGTCGGGGGACGTGTCGGGGGACGTGTCGGGGGGCGCGTCGGCGGGGGTGCCCCGCCCGATGCGGAAGCGGTAGTCGTTCGACTGGCCGATCCACTCGCCGTCGCCGCCCCGGCGCTGGACGACGGCCGCGTTGGCGGTGACCTCGCCCGGGGCGGTGTCCGAGGTCAGCGAGAGGCGCAGCTTCACGGTGAGGGTCTTGCCGGGGGCGACGGTGAAGCCGGCGAAGCGGTCGGTGGCCGCGTCGTCGCCGTCGCCCGCGTTCTCGTCCTCACCGAAGGCGCCGATCAGTTCGTCCCGGTCGGTCTTCTCGAAGACGACGGGACGGGGGCCGGCGCCGTCGTAGAACTCCAGTTGGGGCTGCGACGGTTCCAGGGCCCGGCGCTCGTCGACGAGGACGACGACCGGGTGGACGCCCGAGCAGGTGCGGGAGGTGGTGTTGGTGAGGTCCAGATACCAGACGCCGAAGCCCCCGCCGGGTTGGTAGCGGGCGGGGCCGCCGTGGACGCGGGTGGTGAGCGGGAAGGCGTTGTCGTCCGGGGCCGTGCAGGCGGGCAGGGGATCCGGGGAGTAGGCGTACGCGGGAACGGCGGGCACGAGGACGGCGGACGCGGCGGCACCGGCGGCGAGGAGGGCGGCTGCCGCCACCGGGCGGGGGAACGTGGGCGTGAACAGTCGCATAAACACATGAGCGTGTCGGACGGTCCGGTCCTGCGGCACCGCCGTTCGGGACACGCCCCTCGAACGGCGGCGGCGATGCGCTCGTTCGGCGCACGCGGCTCAGCCGCCGTCCCCCCGCCCGAACAGCGGCGCGAGCAGCAGTTGGGCCGCGCCCTCCGCGACCCCGCGCGTCCCGCCGGGCGCGATCCGCACCGGTACGGCACCCTCCTGGCCGCCCTCGCGCCGGGCCCGGGCGTCGAGGACGGCGCCCACCCCCCGGACGAAGGCGTCGGGTGCGGCGGTGACGGTACGGCCGCCCAGCAGGACCAGGTCGATGTCCAGCAGCCCGGCGAGGTTCGCGGCGCCCGCGCCGAGCACCCGTGCCGCCTCCGCGAGGTCGCCGCGGCCGACGGCGGCGAGGCACAGGGCCTCTATGCAGCCGCGGGCACCGCAGGTGCAGGGCGGCCCGTCCAGCTGGATGACCTGGTGCCCGAACTCCCCGGCCCCGGTCCGGGCCCCCCGGTGCACCCCGCCACCGATGACGAGACCGGCACCGAGCCCCGTACCGAGATGCAGATAGGCGAAGGACCCGCCCGCACGACGGGTCGCGCCGCCGGCCGCATCTCCGCCACCGGCCGCATCACCACCCGGCACGCCACCACCCGCCGAGCCGCGGCCAACCTCACCGCCGCCCGCCGCCCCGCCGACACCCGCAGGCCCATCACCCACCGCGCCGCCCCCCGTAGCGCCGCCAACCCCCGCGACCCCGCACGCCGATCCGCCACCCGCCGAGCCGCGACCGACCTCACCGGCACCCGCCGACCCATCACCCCCCGCCCCGCCGGCCGCGAGGCCACCCGCGAGGCCCACCGCCAAGCCCAGCGCAGCCGCGTTGGTGTCCTTGTCGACGACGACCGGCACGCCCAGCCGCCGCTCCAGCGCGTCCCGCAGGGGGAAGCCGTCCCACTCCGGGAAGCCGGTGACCCGGTGCAGCACGCCCCGGACGTGGTCGAGCGGGCCGGGGAGGGCGACGCCGAGGCCGAGCAGGGTGGGAGCGGCGGCGAGGGTGCCGTCCGGCGGGCGCAGGGTGTCCGCGGTCAGCTCCCGCGCCGTCCCGGCCACCGCCTCCACCACGGCTCCCGCACCCGCGCCGAGGTCCAGCGGCGCACGCCGCTCCCCCACCACCGTTCCGTCGAGGTCGACCAGCACCGCCCGCAGCTCGTCCCGGTCCAGGTGCACGCCGACCGCGTGGCCCGCCTCCGGCACCAGGCGCAGCACGGTGCGCGGCTTGCCGCCCGTGGACGCGCGGCGTCCGGCCTCGGCGGCCAGGCCACGGTCCCGCAGCCGGGCGGTGATCTTGCTGACCGCCTGCGGGGTGAGCCCGGTCCGCTCGGCGAGTTCGAGCCGGCTGATGCCCTCCGGGCCGGCGCCGCGCAGCAGGTCGAGGACGAGGGCGGTGTTGTGACTGCGCAGCGCGAGCAGGTTGGCCCCGCCGGACCCGCCCCGCATCCCGCTCATCCCACTCATCCCGCTCATTCCGCTCATCCCGCCGCCACCGCGCGCCGGGCCCGTACCGATACCCGCGCCGATGCCCTTACCGGCACCCGCGCCGACGCCCGTACCGGCACCCGCACCGACGCCCTCACCGATGCCGCCGCCCAGGCCCCCGCCCGCCCCCGTACCTCCGCCGTTCGCTCCGTTCACGCCCCCATTGTCCCCGGCGCTTGCACTTTGGCAACACCGTTGTGAAAGTGGGAGGCATGACTGGTACTCCCCCCGCCCACGCCCCCGGCGGTCCGCTGCGCGTCGGCCTCGTCGGCTACGGCCTCGCGGGCTCCGTCTTCCACGCCCCGCTGATCGCCGCGACCGAGGGCCTGACCCTGGACACCGTCGTCACCTCGAACCCGGAGCGGCAGCGGCAGGCCCGCACCGAGTTCCCGGACGTACGGACCGTGGCGACCCCGGACGAGCTGTTCGACCGGGCTTCCGAGCTGGACCTCGTCGTCATCGCGTCCCCGAACAAGACGCACGTGCCGCTCGCGACGACGGCCCTGAAGGCGGGTCTGCCGGTCGTGGTGGACAAGCCGGTCGCGGGCACGGCGGCCGAGGCGCGCGAGCTGGCGGCGCTGGCCGAGGAGCGCGGCCTGCTGCTCTCCGTCTTCCAGAACCGCCGCTGGGACAACGACTTCCTGACCCTGCGCGAGCTGATCGCCGAGGACGCCCTGGGCGACGTATGGCGCTTCGAGTCGCGCTTCGAGCGCTGGCGGCCGAAGCCCAAGGGCGGCTGGCGCGAGTCCGGCGACCCGGCGGAGATCGGGGGTCTGCTGTACGACCTCGGCAGCCACGTCGTCGACCAGGCCCTCGTCCTGTTCGGCCCGGCCACGCAGGTGTACGCGGAGTCCGTCGTCCGGCGCGCGGGCGCGGAGGCGGACGACGACACGTTCATCGCCCTCACCCACGCGAGCGGCGTCCGCTCCCACCTCTACGTCTCCTCCACCGCCGCCCAGTTGGGCCCCCGTTTCCGGGTGCTCGGTTCGAAGGCCGGCTACGTCAAGCACGGCCTGGACCCGCAGGAGGCGGCGCTGCGCGAGGGCGGGCGGCCGGGACCCGGCTGGGGCGAGGAGGACGAGTCACTGTGGGGCCGGCTGGGCTCCGGTGAGTCCCCGGTGACCGGCGACGGAAGCGCGGCGCCGACCGTTCCCGGCGACTACCCGGCCTATTACGCGGCCGTGGCGAAGGCCCTGCTGGAGGGCGGCCCGAACCCGGTGGACGCCCGGGAGGCGGCCGACACCCTGGACGTACTGGAGGCGGCCCGCCGGTCCGCCCGCGACGGAGTGGTGGTGGCCCTGTGAGTCCCGAGGCACCCAAGGCAGCCGAGGCATTCGTACCGACCGTGGCGGAGCTGGAGGAGCAGGAACGCCGCCTGGTGTTCCGCCGGTTCACCCACGAAGACGCGTGGGCACTGGGCTCCCTGCTGGTGGAACTGGCCCGCGAGCGTCAGGCGCCCGTCGCCATCGACATCCACCGCGCCGGGCAGCAGCTCTTCCACGCCGCCCTGCCCGGTTCGACCCCCGACAACGACGCCTGGATCGCGCGCAAGCGCCGGGTGGTGGAGCGGTACGGCTCGGCGTCGTACCTGGTCGGTTCCCGCTTCCGGGCCAAGGGCACGACGTTCGAGGAGTCCTCGCGGCTCGACCCCGACCGGTACGCGGCGCACGGCGGCTCCTTCCCGGTCACGGTGGCCGACGTCGGCGTGGTCGGCTCGGTGACGGTGTCCGGGCTGCCGCAGGTGGCGGACCACCTGCTGGTCGTGGAGGCGCTGGAGCGCTTCCTCGGCGAGTAGCCCAGTACGCCCATACGCCGTTAGGCCCTTACGCCCTTACGCCCTTACGCCCCTTACGGCGGTCCCCGGGAATCACGGCCCGTCCCCTCCGGTTGGCACGCGGTGTACGCATGACGATCACAACGCCCCACCGGAGGGATCGCGGCTGATGAGCGACACGAAGGCTTCTTTGCGGGAATCGGTCGGACGGTACGGCGTCTGGAGCGTGCAGCTGCGCGCCGAGGACCCGGCAGGCGGCCGTGAACGCGCCGAGGCCACCGCCGAGTTGGAGCGGCTCGGGTACGGCGCCCTGTGGCTGGGCGGCAGCAGCTCCGCCCGGCACGCCGCCCCGCTGATCGAGGCGACCTCGCGGATCGTCGTCGGCACCAGCATCCAGAGCATCTGGGAGCACGAGGTGGCCGAGGCGGCGGCGAGCTTCGCCGAGCTGGAGGTGGCACACCCGGGCCGCTTCGTGCTCGGCCTCGGGGTGAGTCACGGCCCGCGTGTGGAGGGGTACCGGCGCCCGTACTCGACGATGGTCGGCTACCTCGACGGCCTCGACCGGGCCGGGATGCGGTCCGGTCACCGGGTGCTGGCCGCGCTCGGCCCGAAGATGCTGGACCTCTCCCGGGACCGGGCGGCGGGCGCGATCCCGTACCTGGTCACCCCGGAGCACACCGCCGAGGCCCGCGAGCGGCTCGGCGAGGGCCCACTGCTGGCCCCGGAGTTCAAGGTGGTCCTCGACTCCGACCCGGCCCGCGCCCGCGCGACGGCCCGCGCCTACCTCGCCCGGTACCTGGAGCTGCCGAACTACACGAAGAACTTCCTGAACCTCGGCTTCACCGACACGGACGTCGCCGGCGGCGGCAGCGACCGCCTGATCGACGCCGTCTTCGCCTGGGGCGACGAGGACACGATCCGCGCCCGGATCGACGCCTTCCTCGACGCCGGCGCCGACCACGTGGCCCTCCAGGTGGTGGAGGACGACATGACGCGGATTCCCAGGGAGGGCTGGCGCAGGCTGGCCGCCCTGCTGGACTGAGCCAAACATTCGCGTCGCATTCAGGAGTTGTTCACTCACTGGTGGTTCCGAAGTGAACAGGCCGGATCGACAAAGGAGCCATATCGTGATGCGCAGGTCATGACTCCGTCCCCTTGCGGCGCCGTCCGGCACGCATCACGAAAGGTGGCATGCGCAATGAATGGTTCCCTTCGAGGGCCCACCCAGCACGCCGGTACACGTGACTTCGACGCCGACCCGCAGGTGACCGTCTCCGGGCTCGGCCACGCCGCAGGGCGCTGCCCGTCGCTGTACGACGCGATACGCAAGATGCGTGCGCACGGCTCGGCCATGGAAGCTGAGAAGCATCGTGTGAACGTCGCTCGCTGAGAGCCGCAGCAGGCGAGGGGGAGCGTCCGTGACCCAGACGCCGAATGCTTTTGACTCCTATCCGGAGGAACCCCCCGGGCGCACCTTGGGCGACAAGTACTTCATGGAGTTCATGAGGCTCGTGCACATCAGCCTGAGGAGCGGATGGTGGGGCGAGTTGCTGAGCGCGGTCCTGGGCGGAGCGGGGGGCGCCTGGCTCGGCCACGACGACGACCTGCCGATGGAGGAGGCGCTGGGGGTCGCCGTCTCCATGGTGGGCATCATCATCGGGTCGGTCTTCGCCATCCTGGCGATGATCACACGCGCCTGCGACAACAACTTCCTCAAGAAGGCGAGGAAAGCACGGCTCCTGCCCATCACCAATTACTTGTGGCCGTTCTTCACGGTCATTGCCATGGGGGTTCTTTCGACCGTTCTCCTGCTGGTCGTGGCCGGAATCTCCGAAGACGCCCCGACGGCGTTCCGCATGGCGGTCGCGGGTGCGGCGGGGTTCTGCATCCTCTGGACGCTGGCCGGCCTCCTTCCCGCCATGGGGGCTCTCATCGTTTTCACCCGCCTCATCGAGAAGACCTCGGGCATCGACTGAGACAGCGGAAACGACACCGGTGCGGGACGCGAACGCCGCGTCCCGCACCGGCACGGCCCAACCCCCCGTGTCACGCGTCGACGGTGTTCACCCCGTGGCGGTACCCACCCTCCAGGGTGTGATAAACCTCACC
>NZ_JBHXNW010000015.1:0-31958 GCF_042717365.1 Streptomyces sp. NPDC058534 | reverse complement strand
GGATTAATATAATAAAACCCCCAAAATTACCAATCGCCCGGGTCTATCTCTTCCATCTCCTACCCCTCCGGGGGGGGGGCCCCCCCCCGCGGCCCCCCCCCCCCGGCACGGCCAAACCCCGAGTGTCACTCGTCGACGTTGAGCTCCCAGTGGCTGTACCGACCGTCCAGGGTGAGATAACCGTCACCGTAGGCGGAGCGGTAGCGACCGGTGCCCCCGGTGATCGCCGACTTGGCCGTCACGCGCTCCTGCGGCGCGTAGGTCATCATGTCGCTGAGGGTCAGTGTGCCCCCTTCCAGACGCAGGACGCGTGTGCACAGCGTGGTGACCAGTTCGCCCTGGACCTTGACCGCACTGCACTCCGCCTGCCCCTCGCCGGCGTGCTGCAGCCGCCGCTCACCCGCCTTCACGTTCTGCTTCACGGTGTACAGGTCCATACGCGTCACCCAGTCGTCGCCGGCCCGTACGTCCAGGGGTGCCGTATCGAACCAGTTGACACCGGTCAGCTCGACCCTCTCGATGTCGTTGCCCTCGTCCGACCCCTCGGCGTGAGCCGGGGCCGACACAAGGGCGAGCGTGCCGGCGAAGACGGTGACGACGATGCCGCGGACAACCGATCCGATCACGGAACCTCCAGGCCGTACCGAGTGCTCCGGGCCTTCCGGAGCGATGGGCGAGTCACACTCCGCGGGCCGGTCAGTCATCGACGTAGAGGTCGAAGCCGACGCTTTCGCCCTTGAGGGTGACGTAGCCCTCGCCCTCGGCGTCGTTGTAGATGCCCGTCCCGCCCACGATCGCGGTCTTGGCGGTGACGGCCTTGCTGCCCTTGCGGCTGATCATGTCGTGGAGGTGGATCTCCCCGTCCTTCATGCGCAGCACGCGCGTGCACTGGGTGGTCACCTTGTTCTCGGCGACCGCGACGGCGCTGCACCGCGAGCCGACGTCGCCGACGAACTTGTTCTGGAGGGTGTACAGGTGCTGGTACGTGACCCAGCTGTCGCCCTTGCTGATGGACTTGGGGCTCGTGTCGGTCTTGGTGACACCGGTGTACCTGACCCGTACGACGTCCTCGTCCCCGATGTCCGCCGAGGCCTGCGCGGACAGCGCGAACGTCAGTGTCGCGGTGGTCAGGGCACCGATGGCCACGACGCGGCGGAAAATAGCAGAGGGCATGCATCCTCCCGGAGGCTGACTGCGGGTGCTCCTGCTGTTGGGAGCACCGGCGAGTCATTCCAGGGCTCGCGACCGTGCCGCGCAACGAGCCTTGCGCGGCAGGACCGCAAACGTCACCCGGGCAGGGCAACGGACAGCGCCCGGTGGTGTGCGGCGGGGGGCGCCGAATGCCCCGCCCTCAGGCGTCCTTCAGTTCCTGCCGCTGCCGCCCAAGCCCCTCGATCTCCAGCTCGACGACGTCCCCGTCGCGCAGGTACGGCTTCGGCTCGGGCTGTCCCATCGCCACCCCCGCCGGCGTCCCGGTGTTGATGACGTCACCGGGACGCAGCACCATGAACTGGCTGACGTACCGCACGACCTCGCCGACGGGGAAGATCTGGTCCGCCGTCGTCCCGTCCTGCCTCAGCTCACCGTTCACCCACAGCCGCAGGGACAGCCGCTGCGGGTCGGGAACCTCGTCGGCGGTCACCAGCCAGGGGCCCAGCGGGTTGAACGTCTCGCAGTTCTTGCCCTTGTCCCAGGTGCCGCCGCGCTCGATCTGGAACTCCCGCTCCGACACGTCGTGCGCGACCGCGTACCCCGCGACGCACGCGAGCCCCTCCTCGGCCGACTCCAGGTAGCGGGCCGTGCGCCCGATCACGACCGCCAGCTCCACCTCCCAGTCCGTCTTGACGGAGCCGCGCGGCACGAGCACGGTGTCGTGCGGCCCGACCACCGTGTCCGACGCCTTGAAGAAGACGACGGGCTCGGCGGGCGGCTCGGCCCCGGTCTCGCGCGCGTGGTCGTGGTAGTTCAGCCCGATGCACACGACCTTGCCGATGTGCGCCACGGGCGGCCCGACGCGCAGCCCGGCGGCGTCCAGCGCGGGCAGCTCACCGGCCTCGGCGGCGGACCGTACCCGGCCGAGCGCGGCCGAGTCGGCGAGCAGCGCCCCGTCGATGTCCGTCACCACGCCCGACAGGTCTCGCAGGGTCCCCTCGGCGTCGAGCAGCGCGGGTCGCTCCGACCCCGCCGTACCGACTCGCAACAGCTTCATGATCCCCAACTCCTCGGTCTCGGGCAGCCCGCCCGATGAGGTGCGACCTGGGTGCGGCAGTGACGCGACAACCATCGGAGGGTTGGTCGATCCTCCAAGGTGAGGGTCCACTCCGCAATACCCCGTTCACGTACTGGACCGTAGCCTCACCGGCACCGGAGCCTCACCGGTACAGGACGGCCCGTTCCACGACGCTCCACGTCGTGCTGGTGACGACGTACAGCGCGGCGGCCAGCGGCACCACCGCCACCGTCACGAGGGTGAAGAAGGACATGAACGGCATGACCCCGGTGATCGCCCCGAGCCCCGGCACCCGCTGCGCGTCCACCTCCGGCAGCACCGAACGGTCGGCCATCGTCCGCTTGGTCAGCCGGTAGCTGAAGAACGCCACCCCGGCGACGACGGCGAACAGCGCGGCGTACACGAGTCCGGCGCCCCCGACCGGCCCGCCGTGGCCGAGCGCGTCGGCCCACCGCCCGCCGAGCGGGGCGGCGAGGAGCTGGTGCGAGAGCAGCGCGTTGGCCTCGCCGCCGATCGAGGAGCTGGAGAAGAGGTGGTAGAGGAGGAAGAACGCGGGGATCTGGCACAGGCTGGGCAGGCAGCCCGACAGCGGGGACACCTTCTCCTCGGTGTGCAGGTCGAGGACGGCCCGCTGGAGTCGCTCGGGGTTCTTCGCGTGCTTGCGGCGCAGTTCGGCGATCCTCGGCTGGAGTTCGGCGCGCGCCTTCTGCCCGCGGGCGGCGGCCCGGGACAGCGGGTGGACGAGGAGCCGTACGAGGGCGGTGAACAGGACGACGGCGGCGGCCGCGGCGGAGGCGCCGAACAGCGGCTGGAGCAGGTCGGCGAGGTGCTCGACCAGGCTGGCGAAAACGGACATGAGTGGGTGAGCCCTCCGAGGGTCTCGTCGTGCCGGGACAGGAACTGCGGCATGACGACACGCCCCGCGCGGGGTGACTCCCTTGGCTTCGTGGCCTCGGTGGCCTCGGTGGCCTCGATGACTTCCGTGGCCTCGGTGAAGCGGGTGCCCTACGCGGTGGTCGCCGGGAGGGCGCGTCCGGGCGCTCGGGGCCGGCGGCGGCCGGGGGCGTCGGGATCGCGTTGGGGCAGGAACGCGGTACGCAGGTCCCGGTCCCTGATGGCCGTACGCACCCGGGTCCGCGGCACGGCGGGCACGCAGCGCGCGGCGATGACGGCGCAGACGGCGAGCGCGGAGCCGACGGCGGCGGTCGCGGCGAGCGCGACGGTCGCCGAGAGGCTGCCGACGTCGACGAGCGCGACGGGGAGGAGAACGAGCAGGAGGACGAGAAGGGGGCGCAGGACGGCCCGTCCCTGGCTCATCGGCGGCTCCCCCTCTCCCATACGCTCTCGCACGCGCGTTTGCCCCAGTTATACAGGAGCTGGACAGCGCCCGGTATGGCCGGCATCAGGTGCCCTCACCGCCTGTCCTACGGCCGCCGGGTGTCTGACCCTCGCCGCCTCCCCGGCAGTACCGTGTCACCCATGCGCCCCGACACGTCCGCCGAAAACGTCGACCACGCCGCCGAAGCGGCCCGCCTGGAGCGGACCGCCGGCCTCTACCCCGAGGACGCGGAGGCCCTGCTGCTGCGCGCCGCGGCCCACCTGGAACTGTCCGGCGACCGCCCCGCCGCGACCACGCTCTACGACCGCCTGCTGTCCTCCGCCGCCGGCTCCCCGGAGCTGGAGAACCCGTCCCTGGTCCGCGCCCTGAAGGCGTCGAACCTCTGGGAGTACGACCACGAGGCGGAGGCCAGGGCGATCATCGACGGTGTCCGTGCGGCGGCACCGCGCGACCCGGCGGCCTGGGTGATCGTGGCCGAGGCCCTGGAGTCCCACGACGAGCTGGAGGCGGCGCACGAGACGTTCACGGAGGGCGCCCGCCTGCTCGTGACGGACGGCGCGGAGCCCCCGTACTCGGCCCACCCACTCCTCTACGGCCGCCACCGCGTCCGCAGGATGCTGGGCCTGCCCCACGACGAGTGGGACACCTTGGCCGACACCCTCCACACCATGCCGGTCTCCCTGGACGAGCTGCACGACCCGAAGCGGGTCTGGTCCCTGGGCTCGGACAACCCGGCGGACCTGGAGGCGGAGATCTCCCGCCTGCGCGCCGAGCTGGGCGCGTACCGCGAGGCCCTGTCCCGCCCCTTCCCGGTGGCGATGCTGCACTGGCCGGCCGACGAACTGACGGAACTGCTGGAGGCGTACCCGGCCCTGTCCGCCGAGTACCCCTCCTACGACGACCACCTGACGACGATAGAGGCGGCCCTGCGCGAACTGGCCTCGTCCGGCACCCCGAACCTGGGCGTGGTCCCGGGCACGGTCCCGTCCTACGAGGCCTTCGCGGCCTCGGAGAGCGCGTCCCCGACCGACCCGGCCCTCCTCCCGCAGTACGCCACGACACTGGCGGCCCGGGGGCTCGCGGTGGCGTGGCCGCCGCAGCGGGGGGCGGCGTGCTGGTGCGGGTCGGGTCAGTCGTACGGGGAGTGCCACGGCCACTGAGGAACACCCCTTGGGGAACATCCTTCGCGGACCGATGAGATCGGGCGCCGCCGGGCGTCTACAGGTGCGAGAGCCTGACGCGGAACGCAACGCGTCAGTGGAGTCGATCCGAGGAGACACGACGACATGAGCACCGACCAGACGCCCACCGCGGCGGGCAACGGCTTCTCCTACACACTGACCCGCACCCTGGACGCCCCCGCGGCCCGGGTCTGGCGGGCCTGGACCACCCCCGACCAGTACTCCCAGTGGGCCTACGCCGTCCCCGGCTCCGTCGAGATGGACGTCCGCCCGGGCGGCCCCTGGAAGGCCACGATGCGCACCCCCGACGGCACGGAGTTCCCCCTGACGGGCTCCTACATCGAGGTCACCGAGAACCGCGCCCTGACCATCGGCATGGACATCCCGGGCCGCCCGGACCAGGCGACGATGACCGTGGAACTCGCGGAGGAGGGCCCCCGCAACACCGTGATCACCCTCCGCCAGACCTGCGACACGGCAGAGGAGCGGGACGGCGCGGAGCAGGGCAGCAACATGCTGCTGGACGGGTTGGAGGGGTTCTTGGGGGATGGGGCGGAGGGCTGATCGGGGCGGCCGTCGCCGGCGCATCCGCTCTGCCGGGTCACCACGTATGCCAAGCGCCGCTGCCATCAGTCACCTGCATGCCGTCGGCCGGCAGCTGTCGAGTTACGCACTGTTGCCGCCTTGCCACTCCCGATAGCCTGCCTGGTGACTATTGGTGGCACGGCCTGGGGATACGCGAGGGAGACCGTGGGACGGCGCGATGTGCGAGGACACTACGACGGCCTCGCAGCCAAGTACGACGAGCACTGGGTTTACGGACCGGAGTACGTCCCGTGGATGTCCGGCAGGATCTGCGAGGCGCTGCGCCTCAGCCCGGCCGACCGGATCGCCGATATCGGTTCGGGAACAGGCCTGTTCACCCGGGAAGTGGCCAGACACCTGCGCCCTGCCCACCCCATTCTGTGCGTCGACCCCTCGAGAGCGATGCTCCGCGAGCTCGGCACCCCGCCTCCACCAACCCTGACGCCCGTTGTCGCGTCGGCGGAGGACCTCGCCGACGGGCGGGCCCGGCTGCCGTACGAAGAACTGGACGCGATCTGGCTGAAGGAGTCCGTGCACCATGTGACGGACCAGGCGCGCACGTTGCGCGGCCTCGCCCACCGGCTCGCTCCGGGCGGTCGGCTGCTGATTGTCATGCTGCCTGCCGCCATTCGATACCCCTTGTTCAAGGCGGCCCTCGCCCGTTTCGAAGAACTGCAACCGGACCCGGCCGTGATTGAAGGCCATCTGCGTCAGGCCGGCCTGGAAACCCGGCTCGACCACGTCGAGCACGAACTCCGCATCGACCGGGACAGGTACCTCGACATGGTCCGCGCCCGCTACATGTCGCTGCTCTCCACCTTCAGTGACAGCGAGATCGAGGAGGGCGTCGAGGAGATGCGAGCCGCCCACCCGGAGCCCGTGCTGGTCTTCCCGGACCGGTTCGCGTTCGTTCTCGGCCAACGTCAGGAGGACGGCACGTGAGTACCGTCGTCGACGAGCGGCTGCGGCGCCTGCGTAGGGAACTCGACGATCACTCACGGATCGCCGACCATCTCGGACTCGACCTGGAACGCCCGTTACGGTCGCTCAACGACGGCTACCCGGAGAACGCGGTCGCGTTGGTCGGGAAGCTGACCGAAAAGCTCCTCAAGGAGCTGTGGCGGCATCACGACGTCGAGGGTGACCCCTCGACCAAGGCACTCAACGACCTGGTCAAGCGCTGCCGCCCATACATCCGCAGCAGCACGGTTCTGGACGCACTCGACGACATCCGGCGGTTACGCAACCGCTCCACCCACGACGGGTACGAGATCAGCGACGAGGACGGGCTGCTCGCCGTACGAAGGCTCGTCGATGTCCTCATCTGGTTCACGGACACCGGGAGCGCGGCCCTGCTCGGTGGGGAGCCGGACGTGGCCCCCGAGGTCGCACGTCGCTGCGAATTCCTCGCCGGTCTTCATGTCACCCTCGGCTACCGGCAGGCCAAGCGATTCGTGCTCAGCCCGGACACCGTGTACCTGCTGTTCTGCCGGGAATCAGGGATGCGGCTCGAGTACGTGGAGCTGATGCTCTCCCGAGACGCCGACGACCTCGGCACCGTCCTCACCTCCCGCGGCGGTGAGCTACTCCGGACCCGGCTGCCCAAGCTCACCCGGTTCGTCGTGGTGGACAACGACGGTGGTGCGGCTCCTGGCGCGCTCCACCAGTTGCTGGGAACGGACTTCCGGATCGTGCGATACGACGGCTTCGTCGACACCGTCGTCAATCTCGACGCCCATCTCGCCGGAGTCGCCGGAGTCGCCGCCCCCGGGGACGTCAGGGGGACTCCGCCCGGGCCTCGAACCGTTGTCGCCGCATCGGTCCTGAGCGCCGACCCACGCACCGGCGAATCGACGGTGACGGAGTCCGGAGACGCGGCCGAGCTCCTTGCCCGTCTCGCTGGTGGCAGCGCCAACGTCCTGGTCACCGGGCGCCCCGGCAGTGGGAAGAGCACTCTTCTGCGCGCCCTGGCCGCGGATCCGGAGGTCCGCCGCTTCCGCTTCTACTTCGATCTCGGCCTCAAGCCGAAGGACGAGCCCTTCTCCGAGTACGCCGCCCGTATCCTCGCACCGGCCATGGCCTCGGACCGTTCCCGCGCGTACGACCTCTTCCTCTACCTCATCCGCTCCGGGACCGCGCTGTGCGTACTGGACGCCTTCGACGAAGGGGTCACGGAACCGAGCCCCGCCGGGTTCCTGCGCCTGTTCACCGATCTCTCGGCCGTCCTGTCCGCCGAGTCCGCCGTTGTCATCAGCTCCCGAGTCTCGTTCTTGGCGGACTCGCCCCAGGTACGTCAGCTGGTGGACAGCGGCGCCGGCCGCTCCGAACAGCTGGTGGAGCAGATGTACGCGAACGGGGTGGACCCGTCCCGCGTTCCGCACTTCCATGTCGTCCGCCTCACCGAGCCCGAGGAGACGCCGCTCGAGCGAGGTCTCACCGCGCGGCTCGGTCTTGCCCCGGGCCGGCCTCTCGCGGAGATCCTCGGCACCCACCTCACGCGAACTCTGACCGAGCGCGGGCGTCCCGAGCTGGAACAGCGCCTGCCGACCGCACTTGGCCGGGCGTTCCTGACCGACCGGACGGTGTTCTCCCTGCTGGACCTGCATCGCGAACTGGGCGGCGACGCCTTCACGGACGGACGGCTCGATCCGGCTTCCTGCGTCCTCGCGCCCCTGCTGCGCCCGGCGGGACCGGACCACGTAGCGTTCGCGCACACTGCTTACCAGGAGCTGTTGGCTGCCCGGTATCTCGCAGATCCGGCTCATCGGGAAGCCGTGGCGGACCTGCCCGGCGGCGCCTTCCTGACAGAGCAGGTACGTGCCTTCCTCGCCGGAATGCCCAACGACGCAGGCGGCGCCGGTGCCACGGGGGGCGACGACTGCGTGCTGCCCGCCGGTGCGTACCTCGTAGGCCCGGCCGAGCGGTTACTGGTCCGGCGCGTCACGCGCTCCGTGCTCTTCGACCGCCGTGCCGTGACGGTCGCCCGCTACCGGCGTTTCCTCGACTCCCTCGAAACGGACGGCACCTCGCGCTGGGACCACCCGGACCAGCCGACCCACGTCACCCACCGTCCCTGGACCAACCGTTTGCGCCACCCCGACTACTACGAGAACCGGCGCTTCGACAACCATCCGGCAACCTGCGTCAGCTGGTGGAGCGCCTACGCGTTCGCGGCGTTCGAGGGGAAACGGCTGCCGACCGCGCTCGAATGGGAGGCCGCCGCGCGCGGAACCGACGGACGGCTCTTCCCGTGGGGCGACGCCCCGGACACCAGCCGGGTCAACTGCGCCGACACGTGGGTGGGCCGCCCCGTCACGACCTATCAGGCATGGCTTCGGGACTTCGCGGGCGAGGGCGTCCGCCGGGCCGGGGCCAACCCCGCGGACGAACGCCCCGGCAACCGTTCCCCGTTCGGCGTCCTGGACATGGTGGGCAACTGCTGGGAGTGGACCTCCACATCGGTGGACGACCCGGCCGAGGCCGTCATCTGCGGCGGAAGCTACGACAACCCGATGCGCGCGGTGCAGACCAGCACGAAAGGCATCTACCGCAAGCGTGGTGGAAGCAACGCGGTCGGCTTCCGCTGCGTCGAGGACGTGGACACGGCGGACGGCCCCGCCACGGCCCGGAGCGTCAGCACGACTGGAGTGGAGGGGACAACGCCATGAGCGGCAGCGGCGAGGGCGGCGGTTTCGACGGCAGCGGTGGGCCGCGGCACGGGACCATCGTGGACCGGCGGCCGAGCGGCGGAGGAGCGAGTGGCACGGTCGGTTCCTACGTCGTCCGGGACGACGATGACGAGCGGTACTACAACTTCGACTACCGGCAGATCGTGACGGAGGGCTTCCGCACCATCCGTACCGGCGAGCACGTGCGCTTCCACATCAGTGCCACGAGCCCCGGCCAGGCGGAGTTCGTCATCCGTCTCGACCAGCCCGACCCGGCTGAGTACTACCGGTGACGGCTGCCGACGCCACGCCACGGCTCGACGACGTCACGGGAGCCCGGCAGGAACTGACCGTCGTCCTGCCCGCGCGTCTGCGCCGTGCCCCCAGTTGGCCACAGGGCCCGTTCCCGTTCGAACTCGGCAGCCGTCGCACGGACTCGGCCACGAGATCGACCTACTTCGCCCCCGCCTCCGCCCGGGCCCTCTACGGCACCCCCGAACGCCCCCGCCGCTGGCACCTGCCGATGGACCTCAAGCACGACGGGATGCACCTGCTGGGAATAGAACTGCTCCGTGCGGCCACGGCCCGCGACCCCGATCACGCGCTGGCCGTCCTGCACTTGAGCGCCGAAACACCGCTCCTCCCGGTGCTACGCACCTTGGCCGGCCGCGGCTCGGCCACCGTCGCCGAGCCGCTGGCCGGACTCACCGGGCCGTTCGATCCGGCCCTGCTCCTCGACGGCGTCGCCGACGTCGGGGACCCGACCGCACCCTTCGCACTCTCCCGGCCGTACACGATCGCGTTCCTCACCCCGACGGCACGTCACACTCCCGCGCTCCGCGACGGCCCCGAAGGCGAACTGCCCACCACCGCCGACCGCTGGCTGTGGCAACTGGCATCCCGTTCCAGCCCGCAGGACTTCCCGCTGGCCCCGGAGTCGATCGCGGGTCACCTCCAGGACGTCGTACGCATCTCCGGGGACTGGAGCGCCCTGGTACTGCGGCAGGGCGCCGCTTTCCTCGGCCATCGCCCCGACACCGGCGACGCGGACTTCTACCGCTTCGGCGCGCTCCATTCCCGCACCGTCTACCTGGACGCTCTCCTCCTCGGCTCCCTCCAGCGCGACCACATCGACGAACTCACCGACGAGCTGTCGGAGGTGTTCACCTCGCCCCGGCACCTGGCCCGCCGCGTCGCCGCCCTGGAGCGCAACATCGCGCACTTCCGCAGCGGCTACTGGCGTCAGCACCTCACCGCCCACGGCCCCGCTAACGAACTCCTCCTCGCCTTCCAGAACCAGCACCGGCTCCCGGCCCGCTTCAACGAGATCCTCGCCGAGGCCGCCGACTACAGCCGCCTGGTCCAGACCCAGGAGAGCCAGCAGATCAGCGGCGCCCTGGGCGTCCTGACCGTCCTCGGCCTACCGCTGGGCACGGCCCTGGGCATCCTCCAGGTCCTGGGCGACGAATCCCTGTCCCACCTGCTCATCGCCCTGGCTCTGTCGGTGGCGGCGACGGCCGGGGTGCTGACCACGCGGTATGGGCGGTTGGTGTTGTCTTCGTTGCGGGGTGGGAAGGGTTCGTAGCGCTAGGCCGGGCAACGGCACTCCCCAGCGATGGAGACAGTGCCCCACAGGCGGCTCGCCGGCACAATGGCGGCGTGCCCGAACCTGTCCCGCCCTCCGCCGCAGTGTCCGCCCGCATGAGCCGCCAGGGCTCTCGCGACACAGCCCCGGAGGTAGCGGTGCGACGACTACTCCACGCGTCGGGATTGCGCTATCGCGTGAACGTGCCGGTACCGGGCATGTCCCGCCGCACGATCGACATCGTCTTCCCCAAGACCAAGGTTGCGATTTTCCTCGACGGTTGCTTCTGGCACGGCTGCCCTCAGCACGCCACACAGCCGAAAGCGAACGCCGAGTGGTGGCGGAGCAAGCTCGACAAGAACATGTCCCGTGATGCCGAGACGACCAGGCATTTGCAGGACGAGGGGTGGACGGTCCTTCGGTTTTGGGAGCATGAGGCGCCGAATGACGTGGCAACCGCGGTGAGAGCGGCCGTTCTCTCAGCTCAGGCGTCGTAGCTGATCAGTGAAGCCGTCCTGAGAATCCGGGACGCAGGTATGGGGGGACGCATTGAAGAGGCTGACTTCGGTCGACGTGTGCTCCGGTGCGGGAGGTCTTGCGCTGGGTCTGGAGCAAGCGGGCTTTGACCCCGTGCTCCTCTTGGACAGCAACAAGCAGGCATGCGAGACCCTCCGACACAACAGACCGTCGTGGAACGTTCTCGAAATGGATCTCCTGGATTTCGACCCTATCGAGCACCAGGTGAGCTACGACGTAGACCTTCTGTCGGCCGGCCTGCCACGGGTAAGGTCGTCTGCGACGACGAAACGGGCAGAAACAGGGCAGGAACTCAAACTCCTCAAGGCAACCATTTATCTGGCGCACGCGGTTCGACCGCGCGCTCTTCTGATCGAGAACGTCCCAGAACTGGTGAACGGCACCGCCTTCGACGAGGTACGCGACTTCATCCGAGGTGAGCTTCTGCACCTCGGCTACGGATTTCACTGGTTCATCGTCAACGCCGCTGATTTCGGGGTCCCGCAAGATCGACGGCAGGGAGTGATGGTGGCCCTCAAAGATCCGTTCGCCGACCGGTTCCGCGCACCGGAGACCACCGTGGGCAAACACGTCACCGTGGGTGAAGCCCTGCGCTCGTCGATGTCAGAACGCGGATGGACCGGGGCCGATGAATGGGCACAGCAGGCGAACCGCGTCGCACCAACCCTCGTGGGCGGCTCGGAGAATCGCGGCGGTGCCGACCTGGGTCCGAGCGGCACCAAAAAGGCCTGGGCCCGCATGGGCGTCAACGCCGTCTCGCTGAGCGACGAGGTGCCCGGCCCGGACGGCACTCAGGAGTCGGACAACTCCGGATCTCCGTTGAAGAAGATCACCGTCGACCAGGCAGCGCTTCTTCAGTCCTTCCCCAAGGACTGGGAGATCGCCGGTCGGAAAACAGTCCGGTACCGGCAGATCGGCCACGCCTCTCCTCCGCCGGTGGGGGAAGCGCTCGGTTTGGCCATCGCCCGCACACTGCGCCCCTGAACGACGAATCCGCAGGTCACAAAGAAGCCGCGGACCATCGAGCGGGTGCCTGGTACAAACCGCGCACATGGCTGCCGGCCGGCTACACTTCCACCTCATGACCCGAGCACCACATCAGGACGCACCGGTGATCGTTGACCTCTTCGCGGGCCCGGGCGGCCTGGACATCGCCGCGGAGGTGCTCGGAGTGCCCGCAATTGGTGTGGAGTGGGAGAAGTCGACCCGCGCGACGCGGGATGCCGCCCACCTTCGCACTACCGCGGTCGGCGACGTGGCGAAGGTGAACCCACTCGATCCCGAGGTTCGCTCAGCCCGCGTCCTGGCCGGTGGCCCGCCCTGTCAGACGTATTCGGTGGCGGGTAACCGCGAGGGCCACAAAGCCCTCGACGAGGTTGTGGACCTGGCCGAGCTGGTGGGCAGCAGCAAGACCGTCGGGGCGCTGGAGAAGTCCTGGGCGGAAGTGGAACGGAGAGCCGTCGACCTGGAATGGGCCGACGAGCGCACAGGCCTCGTACTCCAACCTCTGCGGTGGATCGTCGAGAAGAGGCTCAAGTCCGATCCCTACGAAGTGGTGGTGTTGGAGCAGGTTCCCACCGTTTTTCCAGTGTGGAAGAAGTACCGCGAGATCCTTCGCGACCTTGGGTACGACGCGGAGTGCGATCTGCTGCACACCGAGGAGTACGGGGTACCACAGACGCGTCGCCGCGCGGTATTGATCGCCCGTTACCGAGGAAGCGGAAGAGGCCGGAGTCTGGAGTTCCCGCCCCTCACACATCAGCGCTACCGAAAGGGAGCGACGCGTCTCCCCGTGGAGCGGATCACGGGTACCACGAACGCACTGCAGCAGAACTCCCTCTTTGGTTCCCAGACCCCGCCCTCGGTCGGACCGTGGGTCTCCATGGGAGACGCGCTCAAGGAATCGCGCGCCTCGGACTTCGTCGTACGTTCCAATTACGGCTCGGGCGGAGACCCCAAGAAGCGAGGGCTTCGCGTCTCCGACGCGCCGGCGGCCACCATCACCGGCAAGGTTCGCCGCAACACGGTCTTCGACCTCAAGGGGTACGACCGGGACGGTGAACCGGAGCTGGGTCCGGAACAGGACCGTTTCAGTTTTCGCGAAGCAGGCCTGCTGCAAACCTTCCCGGCCGAGTACCCCTGGCGCGGCACGGATGTCGCACAGCAAATCGGTAACGCGATCCCGCCCCTGCTGGGCGTACACATCCTGTGCACAGCACTGGAACTGGGCGAGGAGCGCAGAGAGCAAGCCATCAGGACGCTCAAGACCTGGCGCCCTTCTCAGCCCTAGGGTCTGTTGTCCGCGAACGAGACGGCCGAGGCGGTCCGGATCACTCCTCCTCCGCGTCCTCCTCCTGTCCGCGTACTCGCGCGTCGGCGAACAGATCCACGAAGAGGGCGGTCAGGCGCCCCACGGACTCCTCGGGGGCGGGCTCCTCGGTGGGGCCGAGGGGAAGGGGGCGGTGATGCACGGAGTGCCCCTCTTCCGCCTCGTCGATCCATCTTCGTAGCGCCCCGGCGTCCCGCTCCGCGTCCGGCGCGATCACGTCGTACATCAAAGTCGCGGCCGCAGCGTTGACGGCCTTGCCCAACGCGTTCGCCTCCCTCCCGGTCCGAACGACGTCCCGCCGCAACATTCGGACCAATGCCTGGGCCGTCGGCCTGTGGTCGATCACGTCCAGCCGCAGAACCGTGTTCAACATGTCCTGGTTACCGCAGGCGGCCACGACAGGTTCGTAGTCGGTCCCGTTTCTGAAAAGCTCCGCCGACCACCAGAGCCGGGCGAAGGCCTGCTTGTGGTGAGGCCCCTTGAAATACCGTGCGTTGACGGACCTCTTGTTCTCCGAGAAGTGCCGCCACACGACGAAGTCGGGGGCCACACCGAGTGCCACGTAATTCCACAACGCGGCGTCCGCGGCCTCTTCACGGGTCAGGCGAAGAATCGCGTGCAACCGTGGCGCGAGCCAGGCATCGGCCTGCGTCGGCCTGTCATCCCGGTAGATGTACATCGCGTCGTCGATCAGGTCCCGAACGGCGCGAAGTCGCATCCGCGGGCTCTCCGGCAGCGGTTCGGTCGTCTGGTTGAGAGTGATCGCCGGGACATTGTCCTTGCCGGACAGCAACCCGTCGGCGATGAACCTCGCCGCGTTCTCGTCCGCGAGCCGAGCCAGATACTCGGGCAGATGGTCGGGCCTCTCCGTCACACCTCGTCCTCACGCTTGAGCTTGTTCAGGCCGCGTACGGTCTCCGAGAGCGCCCTGGGCACCTCGGCCCTGCGCATGGCCGCGTACTGAACACGCGGCTGCAGTTCGGTCCAGCCCATCACGCCCACACGCCGGCGGTGCACCTCGCGCAAGGCGTCCTCGAGTGACCGGTCCGGCACCACGTCCGGCAGCATCTCCCTGAGCACCTCACCCTGCCAACCGTGCGGGAACAACGGCGTGCCGTCGTCCTCGATCTCCAGATCGCCGATAGCCGAGTGGAACACGGCGATCCACACGTCGGCGGCCATCTGGGACACCATGAGTTCGTTGACCAGGCCCTCGGGCCCGCGCCCCTCGGCGCTCAGGACGTCGGTGATGCCCTCGAAGTCGGTATTGATGTGCACAGTGGGCAGTCTTCCCGACGCGTTCACGATCCATGGAGCGTCGACGAAGTTCCGCAGCCACTGTGGGCCCTTCGCGAAACCCACTTCCTTGATGTCGAAGCTCTGTTCACGTGTCGGGATGTCGCCCCTGGTGTCGACGACCCAGTCGTCCGCCGCCTCCGCGACGATCCGTCCGGGCACGCCCTCGACCGTCGCGACGACCTGGACCGTCAGTGTGGCTCGCTCGAAGACGTCGGCGCGTAGCACCTGGAGGTCGCCACGCCATTCACGACCGCCCTCCGTCTCCGCAGCGAGTTTCGCCGTGACCCGGGTGTTCGTGGTCCTGTCCGTGAGCACCGCGACCGCCACCACCTCCGACCAGGGGCTTCCCGGTTCCGTGGCCTTGGAGGGGATCGTCGCCGAAATCGTCAGTGTGGCCGTCTCCCAGTCCTCCGTCTCCGCCAGGCCTAGCGCGACGACCCGCTCGACCACGGAGCGGGCGCGGGAGTCGAGTTGTTCACGAGGCTGTTCGGGCGCCTTGACCCTCGCCGCGTCCACGCGCAGGGAAACCGTGCCACGCAGGCGCGGATACGGGAAAGCCTTCACGACGACACCTCTCCTTCGACAGCACGCAGTTCAACCACGAGGCCACTCAGACTCGTTCTTACGGCGTGTGTCGTCGGGTCGGTCACACCACGGAACGTCGCGGAACGGGCCTTCTCGGCGAAGCGCAGTGTGTCGTCCACGACCTCGCAGTTGTCCACCCCCACGATCTCGGCCCACGCGATGGTGGGCCGGGGGCCGGAACGCACCTCGAACTTGGCCACCGGGGCAAGCCTCCAGACGTGGCCCCCGGCGGGGATCCTGATCTCCCCGGTCACCTGCCAGGCTCCACCGTCGAGCACCTGGGCGTCCAGTTCCTCCAGCACCGGCAGGGTCGCTGCCGACAGACGGGCCCGCTTCGTCCTCGTGCCGACGGTCAGCTTCGGGGCCAGACGTCCTCCGCCCGCCTTCGGCTTCTTCTTGGGGCGGGACACCAACTGTTTGATCGCCGCGTTGGTCTCTCGGGTGAGAGTGGCGATCCGCCGGTAGGCCGAGGGCGAGTAGGTGAGGGTCAGCTCCTCGGTCTGGCCCCACTTGTTGTGCTCCGGAGGCTCGGCGGCCCGCAGGAACACGTCCGCCTCGGCCGCGTACGGAGCTCGCGGCCCCGCGGCCTCACCGGCCAACAGCACGGCCTGGAAGGGGTTGACGGACAGGGAAAGCCCGGGAACGGCGGCGTCCCTCACCGTCATGCGGTTGCCACGCATCGCCACGACGCGGTTGGGCCTTCCGTCCATGTCCTCGGCATCGGTCACCAGGAGTACGGCGCGGTGCTCTCCCGTAGAACCTCTTGCGCCCCCTGCGACCGGAACACTCATGGGAACGGTGGTGGCCACGACCTGGCCGGACTCCGTGAGTTGATCGACGGTCGTGCCGTCCAGGAACGCCTTCAACGCCCGCGTGCGGGACGGTTGGGTCACGGTGGGGTCTACACGTTCCTCGGGAACGACCACGCCGCCGTTGCGCAGGGTGCGCACGGAGGCCTCCAACAACGGCAGTCGGTCACCGCCACCCGTCATCGCGGCCCAGAAGTTCCGGCCCAGAGCCTGGACCAGTCTCCGGTGCATCCCCTGGATGCTGAAGTCGTCACCGGCCTCGTCGTCCTCGGACACCCGACTCGCATCGACGAGACCGGCCACGTCGTGTGCACCCACGATGAGGAACGACGTTCCGGGCTCGCCGCTCTCCCGGGTGAGATGAAGCGATTCGACGGTCTCCTCGTCCGCCCACCAGGACCGGGCCACCGCGGCCCCCGGGGAGTCGGGGTCGGGCCGTCCCAACCAGGCCGGCCCCGCCCACGCCCGATCGCCGACGCGCCGCCACGGCAGGTCGAGCCGACCGACGAGGCGACGCTCGGTGCGGCCCTCGTGCGGTTCCGACAACGTGGAGTTGATGAGAACCAGTCCGAGCCGACTCGTGGCCCACAGGGTCGCCTTGCCCAAGCCGTACGAACCACCCGCCGACTTGCCGGACTTGTGGCTGTCGAGCTGCCGTCGCACCACTGCCGCGAAGCGACCGTCCTCGTAGTCGTCACCTGTCAGGCCCGCGGCGTTGTAGTCGTCCACTCGCAGCAGCACGAGACGGTCGTGGTCGTACATGTCGCGCAGCCCGGCGTCGATGACCCGGCCGACCTTCTGGTCCTGGGTGGCAGCCACCTCGTAGTGCGGAAAGAGGTCGTCCCACTGGATCGCCTGCCGGAACCGCGCGAGCTTCTCACCGGTGAGTTCGTGCAGGGTGTAACGCACCCGCACGGGCTGTCCGTTGGCGGTGAGGCGCTCGTCCAGGCTGTTCTGGCAGGTTTCCCGAGCCAGCACTTCGACATCGGCTTCGAAGGCGAACGCGGCGGCGTTGCCCAGCTCGCGACCGCCGTCGGCGTGACCGGGGCGGTGGTACCAACCGACGGGGAGGCCGGCCTGAGTGTCCGTCGTACGGGTGTGAACCGTGGCCAGGTCGGTGTTCAGCGCGAGCGCGATACGTTCGATGGTCTCGGGCCGAGGGGCGGCGCGCCCGGTGATCCACGCGGAGACCGCCGCGCGTGTCACTTCCACCTCCTGGGCCAGTTCGGTCTGCGTCATGTCGGCGAGCTTCAACTGCCGCGCCAGCCATGGACCGAAGTCCTCACCTGCGTCCACGGTCACCTGCTCTCGGGTCTTGGTCCGCTTGCGTCGGACAGCAGACCCACCCTACCCGCTGCCGTTTGACAGCCGGTAACCTGTCAAACGACCTTTGACACGCCCCGACCCCAACCCAGGACTCACCGGTTGGATCAGGCACCAAAAGTCCGTTCCGTCCGATTTATTGCTCGCGAATTCATCATCGAACCCCCTTGCGCCCCCTCGAAACAGCCGGGTACGGTCATTTTCGCGGCCCCACCCGTCTCAGAAGAATCCATTCTTCGACGTTTTTGGTAGAGGTGTGCCGCCATTCTCCTTATGCGCTCGACGGCGGCATCACAAGCAGTGGCACGCAGGGCTCACCTTTCCTCGCGCCCCACCCCCGTCCCTCGTTCTCGTGATTCTCGCCGCCTCGGAACACCTTGTTCGAATTGACCAGTAGTTTCCTCGGGAGCGGCACGTGCACCGCCGCAACCGTCGTCATTGCAACCGCGTCCGTTTGATCAACTGCGCGTGTTGCCACCCGCATCACCTTGACACCCAGGCCCCATCACCTCGGATCGGAGTCCAGTGCATCCCGAACTGACCCCCGTGCTCAAAACCGTGGTCGAGCAGTCCTCGCGCGTTCTTCAGACATACGCGGTGGACCCCGGTCTCATTCCGGAGCACGCAAACGGAGAAAGGCGGATCACCCAGGGTGGATACGGTGATCGGCAGCTCTTCGAGCTCGTGCAGAACGCTGCGGACGAGATCGCGGCGGAGCCCGGTGGTCGTAATCACGTCGTCTTGACGGACACCCATCTCTACTGCGCGAACGAAGGAACGCCGGTCACCCCGGAAGGGGCCGAGACGATTCTCCGGATGAGCATGTCGCGGAAACGCGGTGGGCAGATCGGGCGCTTCGGGGTCGGCGTGAAGTCCGTGCTCGTGGTGACCGATGCCCCGCAGTTCTTCAGCCGGACCGGATCCTTCGGGTTCGACCGGGAGTGGGCGTATGCCCAGATCCGCTCCGTTCCCGAGGTCGGGGCCCGACTCGGGGAGGAGTTCGAGGCCCCGGTGCTACGCATGGCACGCCCGCTGGACGTGGCCGCGGAGCGATCCGCCGACCGCGTACTCGACGAACTCCTGGACTGGGCGACCACGGTCGTCCGCCTGCCGTTACTCGACGGCGCCGCCGAACGGCTCGGCCAGGACATGCACGGCGGACAGTCGACCGGTGGTCGAGAGGAGTTTCCGGTCGGGTTCCAGCTCTTCTCGCCACACGTGGCCAAGGTGATCCTTGAGGATCGTCGTCCGCGCCCCGTCGTGCGACGCACTCTCACCGTCGAGCGGGAGCGGGAGCAGCACGTCGTCCACGAGGAGCGCACCGGCAGGACCCCCTCGGCCGGCCGGTGGCGCGTGTTCACCCTCACGCACGAGCCCACCGTCGAGGCCCGTGCCGGCGCGGGTGAGCTGCACGACCGCGTCTCCCTCGACCTCTCGTGGGCCGTGCCGGAGTACGAGAAGGATGCTGCTGGGCTTCTGTCCTCGCCCCGGGGCCGGGGGCGGTTCTGGTCGTTCTTCCCGACCAAGTACGAGATGACGCTGAGCGGCATCCTCAACGGAGCCTGGAAGACCAACGAGGACCGACAGAACCTGCTGGACTCCTCACCGTTCAACCAGGAGATGATCCGTGTCGCGGCCCGGCTGGTGGTCGAGTCGCTGCCGAAGCTGGCCCCCGCCGAGGACCCGGCCGCGTACCTCACTCTCCTCCCCGGACGCCCGCGTGAATCGGAGACCGTCAGTTGGGCGGACCGCTACCTCACCGAGCAGATCTGGGGAGCCACGGCCCACCGTCCGTCGCTGCCCGACCAGGACGGCATACTGCGGGTTCCCCGCGACCTGCGGATCCACCCGTCGCTCGGCAAGGACAACCAGTCGCTGCTCCGTTGGCTGAACCTGTGGAACTCGTACTCCGGTCGACCCGCAGACTGGCTCCACCCGTCCGTGGAGGCCAACACGTTGCGCTCCGGCAAGGTGGAGCATGTCCTCAAGACGTCCAAGCGTGAACGTGCCTCGGTGCGCGAGTGGTTGGAGGCCCTGGTCGCCGACGGTAGTGCCGGCGCGTCTGCGACAGCCATCCGTATCGTCGCCGACATGGTCCAGTCGGCGTCTCCTTACGCGGACGAGGCCCGTGCCGCTCGGACCGTGCTGACGGAAGAGCACGGCATGGTGGCGCCGGTGGTCGGCAAAGTGTTCCGACGCACCGACCAGGACGGCCTGCGCGAGTCCCTCGTGTATGTCGACACGGCCCTGTCCGAGGACCCGTCGCTCGCGAGCGCCCTCGCCGTTCTCGGCATCCGGGACGCCGACGTACGGGGTCGCTTCGTCAGCGTCCTGGATCAGGGCTTCGCGCCGTACGGGCCCCAGGAGTGGACCCGGTTCTGGGAACTGTTCCACCAGGCCGGCAGCAGCCAGCTCTCGCACGAGGTGATCCGGCGCGTGACCAACCCGTCGTCGACGCTGCACGTGCGCACTGCGGGCGGCAGCTACCGGGCGATGCGCGACTGCATGCTGTCCGGCCCCGTCGTGACACCGGAGTCGGACCCCTCGGTCACCGTGGACACCCGATTCCACTCCGACGACATGGCCTTCTTCCGCGAGGTCGGGCTGAGCAACCGCCCGACGGGAGGCCACCGCCCCGAGGGCGAGCCGTGGTTCGAGCAGTACCGCGAGACCATGCACAAGGCCTACTGCGGGACCCTGCCCAACCAGGCGTCCCGTCCCACCCTCGCCCGCATGAAGTTGGAGGGTGCCGCGATCGGCGGCCCCCTGCATCTGCTGCCCCAGCTGTCGGACGAGGCGAGGGCCAAGTTCCTCGGAACGCTGCCCGAGGAGGCCCTCGTCGACAACTGGACACTCCAGGTCGGCGCCCAGGTAGCCACCCGCAGGGCGGTGGCCTCACCGATACGCTGGATGCTCAAGCGCCACGGTCGCGTCCCGACATCGCAGGGCATCCGCCCTCTGCACGAGGCGGTCGGTCCCCAGCTCGTCGCCTACAGCGACATGCTGCCGGTCGCGGCGATCAGCGCCGAGAAGGCACGCAAGCTCCGCCTCGCCACGAACATCGAGGAAGTGCCCGACTCGTTCTGGAAACAGCTCCTGGACAAGCTCCAGCACAGCGAGGACGACGCGTTCGTCGGCAACACCTACGTGCTGCTGACGCGTCTCGAGGTCCCCTTCCCCGACGACTCGCTCACCAGGTGCCGCATCGGTGACGAATGGGGCACACGACCGGACGGCGAGATCGCCGTCGCCGCGTCGCAGAACGAGTACCGGGAGCTGCGCTCCGAAGGACTGCCGACCCTGCTGGCCGCATCGTCGGAAGACGCGGCACTGCTGGTGAAGCAGTGGGGGATGCTTCCGTACGCCGATGTGATCAGCCGCGATACCCGACACGAGCCCGCGGGCGAGCCGATGCCGCTCAGCGAGGTCTACCCCACCCTGCGACAGCTTCACGGCTCGAAGGTGGAGCAGTACTCACTGCAGCGTTGCAGGGTCCTCGAAGAGGTGAAGCGCACCCCGAACGGCATGCACCCCACGACGCTGAACAGCAGCCTGCAGGGTTCCACGGTCCTCGTGCTGGAACCGGCCGACGCTCTCGAAGCCCTGATGGCCGTCGACCGGGAGCTGCGTTGGCGCATGGGTGCCGCCGGTTGCAGGCAGGTCCTCGCGGCCCAGCAGCGTCAGGAGGAGGACCAGAAGGTCAAGAGCACGCTGAAGGCCGTGCGCCAGGCCGACGACGTGGTGGACAAACTCCTGCTGCTGTTGGGATCGGAGGCCCTGCGGGACCGCCTTCCGGCCGGCCTGATGGACGGAGAGCGTGCGGAGAACGGCGACGTCGAGCCCGACGGCCTGCGCATCGCGCAGATGGCGGTCAACGCACACGGGGACAGCGTTCTGCAGGTGCACGCCCGCGACCTGCAGGGCCGCTACCCCAGCCATGCCCCGGCGTCCTTCACGGGTGCTTCCAGCGCAGTGGCGTTCGTGGCGGAGTACGGCTTCCCGGACGCCTACGCAGGCTTTCGGACGCCGTCCCTGGACCCACGCATCGACGTGGACGGACCGCGCCACTTTCCTCGCCTGCACGACTACCAGGAACGGCTGGCCGCCAACGTCTTCACCATGCTGGACCGGATGGTCCCGCAGCGCGGCATGCTGTCCCTGCCGACCGGTGCGGGCAAGACGCGGGTCACCGCCGAGGCCGTGATCCGTTGGGTGAAGCAGGTGGGTCGTCTCGACGGACCCATCCTTTGGATCGCCCAGACCGAGGAACTGTGCGAACAGGCCGTGCAGAGCTGGAAGTTCGTGTGGGAGAAGGTCGGCGCCGAAACACCGCTGGCGATCAACCGACTGTGGTCCTCGAACGAGGCCGGCCCGGTCACCGACCGCCCGCAACTGGTCGTCGCCACGGACGCGAAGCTCCAGCAGCCCAACTGTCTCGCCGCCGACGCCTATGCCTGGTTGCGGAGCGCCGCCCTGGTCATCGTCGACGAGGCGCACACCGCCATCACTCCTCGGTACACCGAGATCCTTGCGCACCTCGGTCTGACGGCCGCCCGCACCGATCGTCACCTGCTCGGGCTCACGGCCACACCGTTCCGCAACACCAACCAGGTCGAGACGCGCCGCCTGATCAACCGCTTCGGGGGTCGGCGTCTGGACGAGGGAGTCTTCTCCGACGGCGACGCGTACGCCGAACTGCAGAGGCTCGGCATGCTCGCGCAGGTCGAGCACCGACTGCTGCAGGGCGGCACGATCACCCTGACCAGTGAGGAGAAGGAACGGGCCGAACAGCTCAGCATCCTGTCCAGGGCGGCCGAACAGCGTCTGGCCGACGACCACGACCGCAACACCCGCATCATCGCGGAGATCTCGGACATGCCGAAGGACTGGCCGGTGCTGGTCTTCGCCACGTCGGTCGACCACGCCAAGGTCCTGGCCGCGAAGCTCCGCGACCTGCGGATCACGGCCTCCGCCGTCGACTCGACCACGTCGCCCAACGACCGTCGTCGGCGCATCGACGACTTCCGAGCGGGACGAATCCGCGTACTGACCAACTACGGCGTGCTCACTCAGGGTTTCGACGCCCCCGCCACCCGGGCCGTCGTCGTCGCCCGCCCCGTGTACAGCCCCAACGTCTACCAGCAGATGATCGGGCGCGGACTGCGAGGAACGCTCAATGGCGGCAAGGAGACCTGCCTGATCCTCAACGTCCGCGACAACATCCAGAACTTCGACACCGCCCTCGCCTTCACCCAGTTCGAGCACCTGTGGAGCAGCAAGTGACCGACCCCTACGGCGACAGTCCTCCGCTCACCGACGAGCAGCGGGCCGTGGTCGACCTCCCCTGGGACACTCGCCTGCTGGTCACGGCGGGGGCGGGCTCCGGCAAGACGCACACGGTCGTCCGGCGCCTCGACGCCCTGGTGGGGCACGACGATCCCGAAGAGGCGCTGGAGGCGGGCCAAATCCTCGTCCTGAGTTTCTCCCGCGCGGCGGTCCGTGAGCTGCGGGACCGCATCTCACGGCACGGAGAACGAGCCCGCAGGGTGCGCGTCCAGACCTTCGACTCCTGGGCGTACCAGCTGCTCGTGCAGGCCTACCCCGACGGGGAATGGGCGGCTCGGAGCTTCGACGAACGGATCCGCGCGGCCACGGACGCGATCGAGAAGGGCGCGGTGGAGGCCGGCGAGACGGGGGCTCCCTCGCACGTGGTGATCGACGAGGCGCAGGACCTGGTGAGCGACCGTCGGGACCTCGTGGAGACACTGCTCGACCGTTTCCAGCGTTCGTGCGGGTTCACCGTCGTCGGCGACTCGGCCCAGGGCATCTACGGCTTTCAGATCACCGACCCGAAGGAGCGGGCCGGGGAGACCGACCGCTTCTTCGCGTGGCTGCGCCTGTCCTACGACGACCTCGTCGAACTCGGTCTGACCCGGAACTTCCGGGCGACGACCGCGGAAGCGCGTACCGCCCTCGTCGTCGGCTCCCGTCTGCAGAACCTGGGCGCCACCGAGGACGGCCGGCAGGCAGAGGCCACCACGCTCCACTCCGAGCTTCGCGACCGGCTTCTCGACCTGCCCGATTTGGGTGGCCTGACCGGTGACTTCGCGCTGGAGGCCCTACGGGCGTACCCCGAGACCTGCGCGATCCTGACTCGCGACAATCGCGAGGCCCTCGCCGTCTCGGAGCTCCTGTACGAGCACGGGATAGAGCACACGTTGAAACGCTCGTTGCGGGACAGACCGGTTCCGTACTGGGTCGCCGAGCTGCTTCGCCGGGCGGAGTCCCTGACACTCACCGAGTCCCGCTTTCTGGAGCTGCTCACGGAGATCCCGTTGCCTCCCGCCTCGGATCCCGACCGATGTTGGCGGTCGCTGCGTGCCGCGACCCGACGGACCGGACGCGGCCTCGTCGACGTTGCCGCCGTACGGCGTCTGGTGGCCGAAGGGCGGTTCCCCGACGAGTTGGGCGACCCGGAGACGGCTCGATTGACCGTCTCGACGGTCCACCGGGCCAAGGGCCTGGAGTACGACCGGGTGCTGTTACTCTGTCCGCCCTCCGTCGCCGAGTTGCAGAAGGTCCACGCCGATCTCGACGTACCCGCCGAGGCACGGGCTCTCTACGTGGCGATGACCCGGACCCGCGAGGATCTGTACCACGTGGCCGGCCCTGACACCTCCCGTGTAAGACGCCACCGTCCCACCGGCCGCTGGTACCTGGGGGGCTGGAAGAAGTACCAGCGCTACGGCATCCAGGCGCTGCCCGGCGACACGCACCGCGAGACGCCGCCTGTCCCGCACGACGCGGACACGTCCGCCGCCGAGACTCAGACCTATCTGCTGGAACACGTCCGTCCCGGCGATGCGATGACGCTCCGAAGGCGTCATCCGTTCCCCGCGGGGCCCGACCAGAGCCCGCCGTACGACCTGGTCCACCGCGATCGAATCGTCGGGGAGGCATCCGAACGCTTCCGTCGGGACCTCCACGCCGTGGAGATGGTCTCGCGTTCGTGGGACGTGACCTGGCCCGCGGAGATCCTCGGCCTGCGGGTGGACACGCTGGAGACGGTCGCGGGCAGTACGGCGGCGGGGGCCAATGCCGGACTCGGCGGCAACGGTGTGTGGATCGCCCCTCGCATCACCGGAATCGGAAGATATCGACGCGGCGAACGCGCCGCCGGGGAGGAGCAAGGATGACGAACGAAGAGAGCCGGCATGCCGAGCACTACCGGGTCCGTAAGGAACTGGTGGGCGGGCTGCGCCGCGAGCTCCTCGGACCCGATGTCGAGGCGAGGGACGACCCGGTCGAGGTTCTCACCCAGGACGCCCCGATCACGCGCTATCCGATCGGTGTGCTCTACCCGAGAGCCGCCGGCCAGGAGGCTCGCCTGCGGGTGCGGGAGGACGCCGCCGAGCAGGAGGGGCTGGACGAGGTCCCGCTGCTCGGCAAGGACGACACGGAGGCGGCCGAGGGCTCCGACAGGCCACCGGCCTCGGCCGACCGACGTCCTTCCACCATGGGTCTCACCTTCGCCGTGGCACCCGAGATCAGCCCTGAGATCGTGATCTCCGCACGAGCCGCCGTGTACGACCCCGTGGACGCCGACGGTCGCCCCGTGTCCGCCCGACGAGCGGAGGCGCGATCCACCAACGATCAACGCGAGAACTGGCGGCGCCGGGAACTGGAGCTGCCGAGCGAGACCGTTGACATCACGGCACCCGGTGTAGTCGCTCCCGCTCCCGCTCTCGCCGACGGAGTGGAGTTGCACGTTCTCGTGCGGCCGATCGACGTGTCCTCCGGCACCGTGACCGTCACCGTCACACTGATCAACAAGCACACGGTGGGCGAGCGGGAACTCCAGGACGCGTTCGCCCTGTTCCAGCCCGGTCTGCGGATTCGGGCGAGCAACGGCGGTTCCGCCTTCGTCGAACGTCCCGCCAAGGTGTCCGCCGTCGACTCGGAGCTGGCGACAAGTCGTTTGCTGTACCGTCACGCCCCCACCTTCGCGGTGGGGCACGGCTGCGCCGCCGACTGGGACTGGACACCGCCACCGATCGGGCTGACCGACATAGAGCGTGCGGGTGTCACAGAGGTTCGCTCCGAGTTCGTGCCCACGCACGAGGTGCTGTTGACCGACTCCAATCCGGAGATCGACAAGCTCTGCGGTTCCGCACTCGGCATGCTCGGCCTCGCCGAGGCCCCCGAAGCCGAGGTGCTCGACGCCTTGCGCGGACTGGCCCGCGGATACGAGCAGTGGATCGAGGCCAAGGCGTCGGAGGCCGCGGCCCTCTCCGGGACCACGTACGAGAAGGCCGCGCTCGCCCAACTCGACGCCTGCCGTGAGGCCCTCGGTCGGATGCGTGAGGGCATCCGTGTCCTGACGGACAAGCCGGAGGTCATGGAAGCCTTCAGGCTGGCCAACCGGGCCATGGCGGAGCAGCGGGCACGCAGCGCTTGGGTGAAGGGCGGTCGTGAGGGCACTCCCGACATGGCCAAGCAGCGCTGGCGACCGTTCCAGATCGCCTTCATCCTGCTGTGCCTGTCCGGCATCGAGGATGCGAACCACGCCGATCGCGGCATCTCGGACCTGCTGTGGTTTCCCACCGGTGGTGGCAAGACCGAGGCCTATCTCGGACTGATCGCCTTCACCACGTTTCTGCGCCGGTTGCGCAAGAAGACCGCCGGCGGCGGCGTCACCGTGCTCATGCGCTACACGCTGCGCCTGCTCACCCTGCAGCAGTTCGAACGCGCCACGATCCTCATCTGTGCCATGGAGAAGATGCGGCTGGCCGCCCCCGACCGTCTGGGCGACGACGTCATCTCGATCGGCATGTGGGTCGGCAAGTCGGCGACGCCGAACGACCTCAAGACGGCCGCCGGGAAGCTGGACAAGCTGCGTGGAGGGCAGAGCCTGCAGACCGAGAACCCGGTGCAGCTCCATGCGTGTCCCTGGTGCGGCACGGCCATGGACGCCCACGACTACACGGTGGACGAGGACGACGAGCGCATGGACGTGTGCTGTCCGAACACCGACTGCGACTTCGCCTCCGGCCTCCCTGTGCACTTGGTCGACCAGACCGTCTACAAGGCCCGCCCGACGCTGGTCATCGCGACGGTCGACAAGTTCGCCTCCATGCCGTGGCGCAAGGAGACGGCCGCGCTGTTCAACCGGGACCGCTCCAAGGACCCCACTCCGCCTCCCGAGCTGATCGTCCAGGACGAGCTCCACCTGATCTCGGGCCCGCTCGGCACGCTGACCGGTCTGTACGAGACAGCCGTCGACGCACTCGCCGACCAGCCGAAGGTGATCGCCTCCACTGCGACCATCCGCCGGGCCTCCGAGCAGGGACGCAACCTCTTCGACCGGGACGTGCGTCAGTTTCCCCCGGCCGGCCTGGACGCCCGTGACTCCTGGTTCGCGGTGGAGACCGATCCCTCGGAAAAGGCCAGCCGCCGCTACATCGGCCTGCTCGCCCCGGGGACCAGCCAGTCGACCCTTCTCATCCGTACCTACGCCGCCCTGCTGCACCAGGCCATGCGTACGGAGACGAGCGACCAGGTCCGGGACGCGTACTGGACCCTGGTCGGCTACTTCAACAGCCTCCGCCTGCTGTCGGCCGCCGAACTCCAGGTGAACGACGACGTCGAGGACTATCTGCGTCTCCTCGCCGACCGTGACGGCACGCCGGTACGCCCCTCCAACCGCTACTCGGAGCTGACCAGTCGGGTCGACGCGAGCCTGATCCCCGCCCGGCTCAAGGAGATCGAGAAGCGCTACCCGAGTCCCGACGTCCGTGACGTCCTCCTGGCCACCAACATGATCGCTGTCGGCGTCGACATCGACCGCCTCGGCCTGATGGCTGTCATGGGCCAGCCCCAGACCACGGCCGAGTACATCCAGGCCACCAGCCGCGTGGGGCGTGCCCATCCGGGACTCGTCGCCGTGATGCTCAACAGCATGCGTCCTCGTGACCGCTCGCACTACGAGGGCTTCCTGCACTTCCACTCCGCGCTGTACCGCGAGGTGGAATCGACATCGGTCACACCGTTCTCCGCCCGGTCCCGCGACCGGGGTCTGCACGCCGTGGTCGTGGCCCTGGCCCGCATCCTCATTCCCGAAGCCCGCGAGAACGACGCGGCCGGTCGGATCGACGCGTACGTGGACCGACTGAAGTCGGAGATCAAGCCACTGCTGACAAGTCGAGTCTCCGGAATCGACGGGGGCGAGCTGCAGGACACGTCCGACGCGTTCGACGAGTTCGTCGACTGGTGGCAGAGCGAGGCGAGCGCGTACGGCGGGCTGTTGTACGAACCCCGCCGTGGCAACCCCACTCCCGCACTCCTCAAACCGTACGACGACGAGTCCGAGGGCGACGCCTGGCCCACCATGTGGAGCCTGCGCGACGTCGACGCCGAGTCCGCTCTCTTCCTGGAGGCTTCCCGATGACCCCACCCCCCGCGCGGCGCCGTCGTCGCTCCGACGGCGACTCGGCCGCACCGCGTCTCGCTCTTCCCCGTCGTGGGTCCGTTCGCCGTTCGCAGATGATCACCACGTACGGCGTGGGATCGCTCGTCGCGGTCGACAACGAGTCGTTCGTCGTCTCCGGCATCGACGACGCCCACCGGAGCTGGACCCTCGACGAAGCACCGATCATCCACGAGCACCGTCTGGCCCACGTGCTGGGCGTGCGCCACTTCCGACTGCCGCCGGCCTCCGAGGACACCAGCAAGGACGGTGTACGCGTCCGCCGTTTCCCGCTCTGGCACTCGTGCCCGTCGTGCCAGTCCCTGCAGCATGTGCGAGGCTTCAATCCGCCTCCCGGGAAGAACGTCTGCACGGACTGCGACGACGAGCCGCTGGTCCCGTCCCGCTTCGTCATGGCCTGCGAGGACGGTCATCTCGACGACTTTCCCTACTGGAAGTGGCTGCACCGCAAGAACCGGGACGAGGGCGCGACCGGGCTCTGCGGTGGGCGGATGAGCATGCGCTTCTCCGGCCAGAGCGCTTCGCTGCGCTCTGTCCTCGTCTCGTGCACGTGTGGTGTGCCGGAGGCATCCATGGAAGGCGCCTTCCGCCGCTTGGAACTGTTCAACCTCGGGGTGCGCTGCGAGGGCAGGCGGCCGTGGCTCAAGGACGCGCCCGCCGAGTTCTGCACGCAGACGCCGCGTACGCTCCAGCGCGGTTCGTCGTCGGTCTGGCAACCGGTGCTGAAGTCGGCCCTGTCCATCCCCCCGTGGAGCGACGGTCTGGCCGCCAAGCTCTCGAAGCACTGGGACAACCTGCGTGCGTACTCCTCCCGTGTGGAGATCGAGATCTACCTCAAGGGCGCGTTCCCGGGCGACCACTCCGTCCCGGTCGACGCCGTCATGAATCTGTTGGCGGCCGAGCAGGAGGAGGATCCCGCGCAGGAGTCGGAGTCGGACGCGGCTGGGATGAGCCGCTACCAGGCGTTGCGCCTCCAGGAGTACGAGCGCCTCTGCGCGGGCAACGCTCTGCGGGACAAGGGGCGCGAGGAGCAGTTCGTCTGTGAGCCTCCGGTCTCGGACGCGGCGGCCCTCGCACCCTTCGGCGTGGGCCGGCCGATGCTGGTCAAGCGTCTGCGTGAGGTGCGGGCGCTCAAGGCGTTCACCCGCATCGCGGACCCGGAGGCGAGCGTGGAAGGCCACGAGGCCCCGTTGTCCCTGACGCCGACCGACTGGCTCCCGGCGATGGAGGTGCACGGCGAAGGGGTTTTCGTGCGCCTCGACGAGGAACGACTGGACGCCTGGGCGGATTCGGAAGCGGTCGCTGAACGTGTCGAGCAGATGCGCACCTATCACGACCGAGTGTTGAGGGAACGGGCCGTCGATCCCGCGGAGGCGCCCACCTCGCCCGCGACACCCCGCATGGTGCTGCTGCACACGCTGTCGCACATACTCATCAACGAGTGGAGTCTGGAGGCCGGATACCCGGCGGCTTCCCTCCGCGAGCGGCTCTACGCCGACGACACCATGGCCGGATCCCTGATCTACACGGCGACCAGCGACTCCGCCGGAAGTCTCGGCGGACTGGTCGCGCAGGGCGAGCCCCGGCGACTGGCCAACACCCTGCTTTCCGCCCTGCGTCGTGCGCAGTGGTGCTCCGCCGACCCCCTGTGCATGGAGACGGAGACGGGTGGCGCGAACGGCATCAACCGTGCTGCCTGCCACGCGTGCGTCCTGCTGCCCGAGACCAGCTGCGAGCACGGCAACGGCCTGCTCGACCGGGCACTGCTGGTGGGCACCCCCGAAAATCCCGACCTGGGCTTCTTCGCCCACGCACTCGTGCTCTGACACGGCTCAGCCCCAGGAGGCCCGGGTCGCTTCGGTCTCGAAGCGCACCTGGGCCCGGTCCAGTACTTCGTCCACGTCGCGTCCGTGTGCGCTGAGCCAGTGAAGGAGGTCGGCGATGATGTGGATCGCGGCCTCTTCTCCCTTCAGCGCGCCCACCAGGCCGAGGCTTCGTCCGACCTGCTCCTCTCCCACGATTCCGTAGAGACCGTGCATCGCCTCGGTGCGGATCACCCGAGGCCCGCCGTCGTGCTCTCCCGGCGAGGTCGGCCCCGTGGCGATCTCGCACCAGGTCACCTTGCCGTCGCCGAGGAGGCTGACGCCCCAGCGATCGGTGACGGCCGCGACGAGCGCCATGCCTCGGCCGCCCTCCGACTCGACATCCGCGGCGACGAGCGTCGGCAGGGCCCGGGAGTCCGGGTCCCGCACCTCGATGCGCAGGAACGTGCCGTTCATCAGTACGGACAGAGTGGTCGGGGTTCCGACTCCGACGTGACTGATGACATTGGCCACCAGCTCGCTCACGCAGAGTTGAGCCTGGTCCACGAGGTGTCGGAGTCCCCAGTCGTCCAGACACGCCCGCACTTCGCGTCTGAGCGCCGCAACCTCCTCCTCCAGAGCGGTGAACTCCACGACGTACGGGGATCGCACCATGATCGCGTTCGGGGTCACTTCCGGACCTTTCGTCGCTACCGGTCTTCCTCTCCAGGATGGCCGGCACAAATCCCGTCGTGCAATGTGCACGCAGAGAATCCCACCATCGGGTGATTGTCGTCCGATGCGCTTGGCAAGGACACTGAACTCCGTTCGTCACGTGGGAGGTTCGAATGGCCGGTTCGCCAACGGCACGTCGCCGAAGGCTCTCCATCGAGCTGAAGAAGCTTCGGGAGAGGAACGCCTTGACCTGCGCCCAGGTCGGGGCGGCGCTGGACTGGAGCGGTTCCAAGGTCAATCGAATGGAGACCGGCAGCGGGAGAGTTCAACCGTCCGATGTCGATGCTCTGTGTCGCTTCTACGAGACCACCGAAGAACTGCGCGAGTTTCTGAAGTCGCTGGCTCGGCAGGCCAAGACACGCAGCTGGTGGCAGGTCCACGGCTCGGGTGTGCCCGAATGGTTCTCCATCTACATCGGTCTCGAACAGGATGCCTCCACCCTGCGTCAGTACCAGTGCGAGGTGCTGCCCGGCCTGTTGCAGACGGAGCCGTACGCCCGCGAACTCCACACGTGCGGCTCCTACATGCCGCCCGAGGACATCGATCGGGCGGTGCGAGTGCGCCTGGAGCGGCAGTCGATGATCAGCTCACCCGATGCTCCCGACTGCTGGTTCGTCGTGAGCGAAGGAGCGGTACGAAGAGTCATAGGGGATCGCGAGCTGATGCGAGCCCAACTGGAACACGTGTTGGAGGCCGTGCAGCGGCCGAGTGTGACACTCCAAGTGCTGCCGTTCGACGCCGGCACCTGTCCGACCACGGGCCCGTTCACCGTGCTGGGCTTCCCGGACCCGGAGGACCCGGACGTCGTGTATCGGGACGGCATCACCGATGCGATGTACCTGGAGGGCGAACCTCACATCCGGGAGTACAACAGGGCCTTCGACGAGTTGCGGGCGGCGGCCCTGAGCCCACGGCGCACCATGCAGCTGATCAACAGCGTGATGAAGGAGTCGACACGGTGAACACCGATCGCGATGGCCTCGACCGCAAAGGATCGTCGCTCGCTTGGATCAGGTCGTCCTACAGCAACGGCGCGGGAGGCGAATGCGTCGAGTGCGCTGCCGGGGGTGATCGGATATTCGTGCGCGACACGAAGATCGGCGACTCCCTCATGACGTCTGTCGGCGCCGCCGCTTGGCATGCCTTCACGCGGGCAGTGCGTCGGGGCTGAGGGTGACCCCTTTGCCTGAGGCAGCACGGTCACGCACCGATATCGTGGCGCCGCGATGGGCGGAGCCTGCGTCCGGCACCGACCTGTAGGACACTCCACATAGCACAGAGGAGAGCAAGGAGCAGATGATCGTGAGCGCACAGTACGTCGAGACCGGCATTCCGGCGCCGCTGCCCCTGCGGACCATCGGTGACATAAGAGCCGCCCTGCTCGCCGGTCATGGATTCCCCGGCGACAAGGAGGCCTTCGAGACCGATCTGCAGCGCGCACTGGAGGGTTCCACGGAGGCCGACC
>NZ_JBHXNW010000014.1:72787-138169 GCF_042717365.1 Streptomyces sp. NPDC058534 | reverse complement strand
GGGTGGGCGCGGGGGCGGGTACGGGGGGCGGGGGCGGGTCGCGGTTGTGGTGCGGGGGCGGGCGCGGGGGCGGGCGCGGGTACGGGGGCCGGGGGCGGGTCGCGGTTGTGGTGCGGAGTCGGGTCGCGAGCTACGGCGCGTCGAGCACGGTGTCGGTCGGCACTGGGCCCTGCGGCTCTCCGTTGTCGTCGAGGCGGGGCTGACGTCCTTGGGTTGCCCGGGTGGCGTCAGCCGCCGCCTGCCGCCTCGCGGGCCTCGCCCGTCGGGCAGTCGTCGCTGGACCGGCCCGCCAGCCGGCCGCCGGGCTGCTCCACGGTCACCTGCGCGCTTCCCAGCGCCGGGTCCTGGCGCAGACGGGCGACGGCGACCGTGCAGGCCAGCTGGTCGACGGCCGTGTCGCTGAGGCTCCCGACGCCCCGCGGCAGCTGGACGACGACCGCCGGTCCGTCGGTCCGGATGGTGGGCGCCACGGAGGCGGTCGGCAGTTCGGTCGTCAGCCCCTCCCTCCGCTGCTGGCCGTCCGGTCCCTTGAACAGCATGAGTACGGTGCTGCCGAGGTCGGTCGCGCCGCGCACCGTGCGGGGAACCGCCACCAGAGCGCCGTCCGCGACGAAGTAGAGAGGGACCGTGGGGACGGGCACGGTCGCGGATTCGGCCGGCGACGGGGCGGATGTCCGGCCGGGTTCCAGGACGCCGGTCGCGGGTTCGCCCGCCTCGACCACACCAGTCGCGGGAATGCCGCACGCGGAGAGCGGTAGCAGCGCCGCGAGAAGGAGGGGGAGCCCGCGCCGGGCGCTGCCGCCGGCCCGCCCCACGCCCGGACCCGGCGTGGTCGCCGGTGGCGTCGGGCGGTGGTTCATGGTCGTTCCTCCTTCGCCGCTCGCGTCACCCGGTCCTCCGCCCCGTCCGGCCGCAGCGGGAGCACGACTGTGAAGACGGCACCGCCGTCCGGGTCGTTGGCCGCCCGGACGGTGCCGCCATGCAGGCGTACGTTCTCCGCGGTGATGGCCAGCCCGAGGCCGCTGCCCTCGCTGCGGGTGCGGGCCACGTCCGACTTGTAGAAGCGGTCGAAGACGTGCGGCAGGACGCTCTCGGGGATGCCCTCGCCGCGGTCGCGGACCGTGAGCACCGCCTGTCCCCCGGTGCGGGGTTCGTCCCCCGCGCTCAGACCGACGTGGACCGGGGGTGCGCCGTGCCGCAGGGCGTTGCCGACGAGGTTCGCGACGACGACGTCGAGGCGGCGCGGGTCGACCCGGCCGCGCAGCTCGCCCGGTCCGGGCAGGCCGGCGGTGACCGAGTCCAGCCAGCCGCGGGAGGCGAGCGTGCGCCGTACGGACTCCGCCAGGTCGATCTCGTCCAGGTGCAGGGCGGCGGCCCCCGCGTCGAACCGGGAGATCTCCATCAGGTCGTCCACCAGGGCGGCCAGCTTGATGGTCTCCTCGCTGATGAGGCGCACCGCCGTCGCCGTGTCCTCGTCCAGTCCGGCGGCGTCCTCGTCCAGTACGTCCGTCACCGCCGACATCGCCGCGAGCGGGGTGCGCAGTTCGTGCGAGACGTCCGCGGCGAAACGGCGGGCGCCGGCCTCCATGCGCCGCAGCTCCGCCACCGAGCCCTCCAGTGCGGCGGCCGTCTCGTTGAAGGTGTGGGACAGGTCGGCGAGTTCGTCGGAGCCCTGCACCGCGAGCCGGGTGTCCAGGCGGCCCTCGGCGATGCTGCGGGTGGCCCGGCGCAGTGCCCGCACGGGTCGCAGCACCCCGCGGGCGGCCAGCAGCGCGATCAGCACGGCCAGGACCAGCGCCGGCACGGTGGCCCGTTCGATGGCGGTGACCAGGGCGTCGACGTAGCCCTGTTCGTCCTGCTGGGGCACGGTCAGGTAGACCTCCAGGCCGGAGGCGCGCTCCGCGGTGGCGTACGGGCCGGTGAAGGTGACCGGCATGCCGACGACGAGTGCGGACCGGCCGTCGTGCGACACCCGCTGGAACACGGTGGCCCGGCGGGAGCGCACGGACTCGCGCATCTCCGGGGACAGTTCACGGAAGGCGTCCCCGGGGCGCGAGGTGGCGTCGGCCTGCCGGTAGGCGGCGAGCACCCGCCAGGTCTGGGACCGGCCGCCGCGCGCCACGTCGGCGGCGAACGCCTGGAGATCGGCCGCGTCGGGCGGGAAGCGGTAGTTGGGGACCAGGGTGTTGACCCGGTGCCGGAAGTCCTCGATCACGGTGTCCTGGCTCTGCTGGAGGACCCCGTTGCGTGCCTCGCGGAAGGTCAGCGCGCCGGTGGTCACGGTGGCCACGACGGCGACGAGGGTGAAGGCCACCACCAGCCGCACGCGCAGCCCGTTCAGCGCGCGCAGCGCCCGCGGAACTCCCACCGGGTCCCGAACCGGTAGCCGAAGCCGCGCACGGTGTGGACGTGGCGCGGACGGCCCGCGGGCTCGCCGATCTTGGCCCGCAGGCGCTTGACGCAGGCGTCCACGAGGCGGGCGTCCCCGTGGTAACTGTGCTCCCACACGGCTTCCAGGAGTTGCTGGCGGCTGAACACCTGGCCCGCCGACGCGGACAGCGTGAGCAGCAGCCGCAGTTCCGAGGGGCCGAGGGCGACGGGCCGTCCCTGGTGGGTGACGGTCAGGCCGGCCCGGTCGATGACCAGGTCGCCGTGGTGTTCGGTGCGCGGGGTGCCCTGGTCGTCCGACGTGCCGCCGACGCGGCGCAGTACCGCGCGGATGCGTGCGTCCAGGACCCGGACGCGGACCGGCTTGACCACGTAGTCGGCACCTGGTCGTGGGCGCGTGCGCGGCGGCACACCTCCAGGCCGGACATGCCCGGCAGCATCAGGTCCAGGACCACGGCGTCGGGCCGGAACGACCGCAGCAGCTCCAGCCCCTCCTCGCCCGTCGCGGCGGCGGCGACCTCGTGTCCCTGGCGGCGCAGGGCGAGACGCACGCCCTCCCGGACGGCGCGGTCGTCTTCGATGATCAGGACCCGTGGCATGGGTCTCAGTATGCGTATGAACGGGCGGGCGTCCCCGCGCGGGTGACGGCTGTTACACAGCGGTCCAACAGCTGTCCACGGGCGATCACACCGTCGCGGCAGGCTTCGTGATCATGAACGAGCGCCGATCGACCCCCTCGTCCTCCTCGGCAACGGACCGGCGGCACCGCCGCGGGACCCGCGGCCGCCGTGGCAGCGGTGGGCGCCGCCGACGGGGCGCCCGGTCGCGTCTGCTGTGGCCGGGGCTGGCGGCAGGGGCGGTGCTGGTGCTCGCCGGCGGTCTCGCCCTGCGGGAGGGCGGGGACCCCGCCGGCCGCTCCGCCGGCGCCGCCGCCCGGCGGGCTCGCCGGCCCCCTCCGCGTCGTCCGCCTCGTCCGCGCGGCCCGGGCCGCGCGACGCCGTCGAGTCGAAGAAGGCCGAGGCGACGGAGAAGGCGGAGGCGACGAGGAAGGCCGACGGGACGGAACGGACGGGGAAGGACCGCGACCCCGACTCGATCCCGTCGTCCGGCCCGGGGACGTTCGCCACCGCGGACGGCGGCGGGGACCGGGTCGGCGGGAGCGGGCGGACGCTGACCTACGTGGTCCAGGTGGAGGACGGCATCGGAATCCCGGCCCGGGACGTCGCGGCCGAGGTCGAGCGGGTCCTCGCGAACGAGCGGGGCTGGACGGCGGACGGGCAGGTGGGGTTCCGGCGGCGCGTCCGACTTCCGGGTACGGCCGGCTCGCCACGGCGATGACCGTGGACACGATATGCGGCCGGTACGGCCTGGACACCGGCGGTGAGGTCAACTGCAACGTGGGGCAGGACGTCATGGTTGGGGCGGCCGGCGCCGGTGATGATGCAGCAGATCAAGGGACTGCACGGCTGCCGGACCAACGTCTGGCCCTACGACGCCGAGGGCAGGCTCATGACGGGGCCTGCCGTCGGCTGAGCGCCGGGCCCCTCGGCCGCGTGCCGGTGGCGCGACGGCGTCAGCGGCGGTTGTCGGTGCCGCAGTCGGGGTTCCGGCAGGTGCCCGGCCCCCAGACCGGGACGTAGATTCCGAGGGTCTTGTGCCGGGTGATCTCCGCCGGGACGGAGTGACCGCAGGTGGGGCAGATGTCATGGCGCTGCGAGTCGGCCTGCCGCGGTGCGGTGCGGGTCGGTTTCGTCTGCTGCGTGTGACTGCTCATGGTTCTCACGTCCACGCTGGGAAGGGCTTTGGGGCTTTGGGCTTTGGTGGCTTGAGGGCTTTGGGGGCTCTGGGGAGACTTTACCCCTATTTTACGTTCTTATGTTCGGGCGAGGTCAGGACTTCCTCGCCGGGACCGCCCGTGTCCCCGTCGTCCGTGTCGGGTGGGCGCCGCAGGCTCAGGAACACCGACACCGCCAGGACCACGACGATGACCGCCAGGCTCACGGGGGACGGGATCTCCGGCACGGAGGGGCTGACTATCTTGTGGGTCGCCTGGAGGATGAGCTTGACGCCGATGAACCCCAGGATGATCGCCAGGCCCTTGCTCAGGTAGTGGAAGCGGTCGAGCAGCCCGGAGAGCATGAAGTACAGGGCCCGCAGGCCGAGGATGGCGAAGGCGTTGCTGGTGTAGACGATGAAGGTGTCGTCACTGACCGCGAGCACGGCGGGCACGCTGTCCACGGCGAAGATCAGGTCCGCCGCCTCGATCGCGGCGACGACGGCGAGCAGCGGCGTCGCCACGTGCTTGCCGGCCTCCTTCACGAAGAACTTCGGGCCCGCGTAGGTGTCCCGCACGGGGATGACCTTGCGCAGCAGCCGGACGGCGAAGCTCTTGCCCGGGTCGAAGCTCTCCTCCTCGCCCTTGAGGATCTTGTAGACGCTGTAGAAGAGGATGGCCGCGAAGGCGAACAGCACGGCGGTGAAGCGGTTGACGACGGCCACGCCGGCGGCGAGGAAGATGCCGCGGAACACCAGCGCGCCGATGACGCCGAAGAAGAGAACGCGGTGCTGGTAGGCGCGGGGCACCTTGAAGTAGGCGAAGATCAGGGCGAAGACGAAGAGGTTGTCGACCGAGAGACTCTTCTCCAGCAGCCACGCGGTGGTGTACTCCGTGCCCGCGGTCGGGCCGAGGACGAGGAAGACGGTCGCTCCGAAGACGAGCGCCAGGCTCACCCACAGCCCGCTCCAGGCGGCCGCCTCCTTGAATCCGATGACGTGTGCGCTGCGGTGGGCCAGGAGATCGACGGCGAGCGACACGACGACGGTGGCGGCGAAGGCTATCCAGAGCCAGAAGGGCACATCGAACATGGGGGCCTCGCATGGACGGGCGGGGTTCTCATCGGTCCTCGGTCACGGGGGTGGCGCGCATCGCCTCGGAGGTCACGCGGTCGGCACGGGCGGCGTCGGCGAGGGCCTCGGCGGCGGCCTCCGCGGCCTGCGCCGTGTCGTTGGCGGCCTGGGCGGCACCGTCGTCCGACCGGCTCTCGCGCGTGGCGGGTGACTGGGGCAGCGCTTCGGTGAAGGCGCGGGAGACGCCCTGGAGCGCGGAGGTGACCTCGCTGGGGATGACCCAGAAGGTACTGCCCGAACCCTGGGCGAGCTGCGGCAGCACCTGGAGGTACTGGTAGGCCAGGAGCTTGGGGTCGGGGTCGTTGCGGTGCACGGCCTGGAAGACCTCGTCGATGGCCCGGGACTGCCCCTCGGCCTTGAGGATCTCGGCGGTACGGTTGCCCTCCGCGCGCAGCACGGCGGCCTGCTTGTCGCCCTCGGCGGTGAGGATCTGCGACTGGCGCTGGCCCTCCGCGCCGAGGATCGCGGCCCGCTTGTCGCGCTCGGCCCGCATCTGCTTCTGCATCGCGTCCTTGATGGACTGCGGCGGGTCGATGGCCTTGATCTCCACCCGGTTCACGCGCAGCCCCCATTTGCCGGTGGCCTCGTCCAGTACGCCGCGGAGCTGGCTGTTGATGGTGTCGCGCGAGGTGAGGGTCTTCTCCAGGTCCATCGAACCCACGACATTGCGCAGGGTGGTGACGGTGAGCTGCTCGACCGCCTGGAGGAAATTCGCTATCTCGTAGAAGGCCGCGCGCGGATCGGTCACCTGGAAATACAGCACGGTGTCGATCTCGACGACGAGGTTGTCCTCGGTGATGACCGGCTGCGGTTTGAAGGAGACGACCTGTTCGCGCAGGTCTATCACCGGATAGACCCGGTCGATGTACGGGATGACCAGGTTCAGTCCGGGTTTCAGTGTGCGATGGTAGCGGCCGAGTCGTTCGACATTGCGGGCACGGGCCTGGGGCACGATGCGAACCGCCCGCACCACGGTGAATACCGCGAGAAGCGCGACGATCACACCGGCGATCAGGAACGCCGAGACTTCCATGGTCACTCCCGGGGATAGACGAATGCGGTGGTGCCGCTGATCTCCAGGACGTCGACGGTCGTCCCGCGGGGAATCACCAGCGTCTCGTCGTAGGAACGGGCGCTCCATTCCTCACCGCCGATGCGGACCCTGCCCTCCATGCCCGTCACCTCGGAGACGACGTACGCGGCCTTGCCGACCAGCGCCTCCACGCCGAAGCGCTCGGTCTGGGGCTGCAGGAGATGGCGCACGGCGACGGGGCGCACGAACAAGAGGGTGACCGTGGCGACGACGGTGAACAGCAGGAACTGGAAAGGCGGCGAAAGGCCGGCCGCGGCGGATCCCGCCGTGATCAGCGCGGCCGCACCCAGCATTCCGAGCGCGGCGGTCAGAGTGAAGATCTCCGCCACGATCAGGACCGCCGAAACGATCAACCAGATCAGCCACGGATCCATGGCGACCCCTCCCGGACGGTGCGAAAAAGAAATCTGCCCTACGGGTGCGGGTTGTGATGCGGGCTTGGTGCGAGTTATTGATCAAGGCACCACAAAGGCGCCTTTGAAGTGATTTTACCTGCTTCCCGGGAAACCGAACCCTTCCGGGGATCAGCCCTTCACCGTCACGCTTTCGGCACCCGGGAGTCCCTTGTCCCACCAGTGTCCGTAGCGCCGGTAGGCGGCCGGATCGCGCTCGGCGAGCAGCGCCGACAGCTTCTCCGCCTCCTCGGTCACCCCGCGCCACGCGGCCTTGCCGAGCTTGTGGAAGGCGGTCAGTTCCAGTCCGCCGTCGACCGTGCGCCACACCCCGGCGACCCGGCCGTCGACCAGCAGGCAGGGCAGCACGTCACCGTTGCGGCGCACGACCGCCGGGCGGTACTCGGGAGGCAGGAACCGTCCGGGGACGACGTGGGCGAGCAGGGTGCTGTCCCACATCGGCAGCAGCCGGGGCGGGGCCTCGGTGTCCTCGGCCGGCACGGTGGCGTCCGCCAGGTCGAACAGGGCGGCGCGGCCCCGGCCCGCCACCGGCACCACCCGGTCGCCGAGTTCGTGCAGTGCCCCGTCGACAGCGCCGCGTGTCAGCAGGGTGAACCGGGCGAAGTCCTGGGCCGAGGCGGGCCCGAACGCCCGCAGATAGGAGAGCAGCAGCCGCCGCACCCCCGCCGCCGCTTCCCCCGGACCGTTCTCGGCGTCCGCCGGGGCGGCCAGGTAGGCGTTGCGCGCGGTGAAGGACCAGGGCCCGCCGGTCGGCCCGTGATGTATCGGCGCGTACGTGCGCAGCGCCCACCACACGCGGTGCGCGTGCTCGCCGAACCGCGCCGTGACCTCCTTCTCCACCTCGGCGCCGCTGCGGGGCCGGTCGAGGAACCCGGCGAGCTCCGGGAGTACCGCGTCGGCGTCGGCGGGGGTCAGCGACGTCGAGGTGAAGCGGCGGTCGTACAGCCGGGAGGCGCGCAGGGTGCTCAGCATGGCCGCGCGGTAGGGCGCGTAGTCCTCGGCGTGCACGGCGTGAAGGGTGATCCGCATCAGGCTCGCCTTGACGATCCGGCGCTCCGCGAACGCCGCGTCGAGATCCTCGGGCGCGAAGTCCCGCACCCGGTTCCACAGCGCCAGGTACGGCGATGCCGGTGACTGCGCCTGGAGGGCGCAGACCCGGCGGACCGCCTCCGCCACGTCCAAGCGCTCGCGTTCGAGCAGGAGTTGCCGGTCCAGGGTGGCCAGCGCGAGGCGTCGCGGGGTGAGGGTCACGCACGGATTATGCCCCTACGTGAACATGTCGATCAGGCCGTGCGGTGCGTCGGCGCCGTACATCAGCTCCAGGAGCTGGGCGGCGTCGTCGGCCTCGGCGGCACCGCGGGCGAACATGGCTTGCTCGTAGGCGGTGAGAGCGGCCTCGGCGTCACCGGGGTGCGCGGCGAGGGCGCCCGCGAGTTCGGCACCGTCGTACATGGCCAGGTTGGCGCCCTCGCCGGACGGCGGCATGAGGTGGGCGGCGTCGCCGAGCAGGGTCACCCCCGTCACCCGGTCCCAGCGGTGGTCCGCGGGCAGGGTGTGGATCGGGCGCAGGACCGGCGCGCTCTCACCGTCGGTGATCAGCGCGGTCAGCTCCCGCGCCCAGCCGTCGAACTCCCGCGCGATCCGGCCGGTGCCCGCCGGGCCGGTGAGGTCGATGCCGTCGAACCACTCCAGCGGCCTGCGCAGGGCGACGTGGGGATGGAGGGTCCCGCCCACCTCCCGGTGGGCCTGGATGCCCTTGCCCGGCGCGAGCGCGTACGTCGCGCCGCCCCCGACCGCCTTCGCGGTGGCCGGGTGCCGTTCGTCGGCGTCGGTCAGCCATGCCTCGACGAAGGCCGGCCCGGTGTACTCGGGAGTCGCCCCGGAGACCGGCGGGCGGACCCGGGACCACGCGCCGTCCGCGCCGACCAGCAGGTCCGTGACGACGGTGGTTCCGTCGGCGAAGGCCACCTCGTGCCGGCCGCCGCCGAGGGCGCGGACACCGGCGGCCTTGTGCCCCCACCTGACGGTGCCGGCGGGGAGCGAGTCGAGCAGGGTCCGGCGCAGTTCGCCGCGCATCACCTCGGGCTTCCCCGCCGAAGGAGACCGCGTGATCGCGCAGCTCCCGGGCGAACACCCCGCCTGGTTCGGCGCGTACGGCCACCGTCTGGTCGTCGAGCGCGCCGGCGGTTCGGTGGTGGGCTCGATCGGCCTGTTCTGGCCGCCCGCCGAGGGCGTCCTGGAGATCGATTACGGCATCGTGGCCTCCCGCCGCGGTCGGGGTTACGCCACCGAGGCGACCAGAGCACTGACGGCCTTCGCGCTCGCGGCACCCGACGTCCACACCGTCACCGCCGGCGTGGAACTCTCGAACCCGTCCTCGGTCCGGGTACTGGAGAAGGCCGGATTCCACCGGTGTCTCGTCGAGGAGAACACGGCCCGGTTCAGATACACGGAGCCGGACCTGCCACGGCGCTGACCCCAGGGGGTCCTTCCGTCGGGGCCCGGACATGTCCTCTCAGCGTGTCGTCAGGCGGGCGATCGTCCCGTTCTCCAGGGCGGTCCAGATCGCGCCGTCCGGTCCCTGGACGATGCCGTGGGGTTCCGAGGACGGGGTGGGGAGGTCGTACTCGTCGATCCGGCCGTCGGGGGTGATCCGCCCGATCCGGTTGGCTCCCCACTCGGTGAACCAGCAGGTGCCGTCGGTGTCGGCGGTGATGGCGTGCGGGCGGGACTCGCGGTCGGGCAGGGCGAACTCGCCGATCGTGCCGTCCGGCGAGATCCGCCCGATCCGACCGGCGCCGATCTCGACGAACCACATGGCGCCGTCGGTCCCGGCCGCGATGCCGACGGGGGCGGCGTCCGGGGTCGGCAGCGGATGGACGTCGACGGCGCCGTCGCCACCGATGGCGCCGATCGCGTTCGCCTGGTTCATCGTGAACCACAGCCGGTCGTCCCGGCCGACGGCGATGCCCGAGGGGAAGGCGCCCGAGACGGGGAGGGGGAACTCGGTGACGTGACCGTCGGTCGTGATGCGGCCGATACGGTCGGCGCTCGCCTCCGTGAACCACAGCGCGTCGTCCGGGCCCGCCACGATCCCGAACGGCCCGGCGTCCGGCGTGGGCAGCGTGAACGAGACGACGTCCCCGGCCGTGGTGATACGGCCGATCCGATGGCCGCGGAACTCGGTGAACCACAGCGCGCCATCGGGCCCCGCTGTGATGGTCGACGGTCCGCCGGAGGCCGGTTCCAGGGGGAAGGAGTCGGTGGCGCCGTCGGGTGTGACGCGCCCGATCCGCCCGTGGTGGACCATGGTGAACCACACCGCACCGTCCGGTCCGGCGGTGATCCCGTAGGGGCCTGCCTCAGGGTCGGAGACGGAGAACTCCGCGATCGAAACGGTCGGGCGGCGCGACATGGGCGGTTCCTTGATCGGTCGGCGGGAGTCCGACAGCGGATGCTAGCCGTGCCGCGGTCACCGACGCCTCCGGATATTCCGGCGGCCGGGCCGGCAGCGACGCCTCGCGGGCCGACGCGCATGCACGGCGACGGACAGGGCAGACTCAGCGTCGTCGGCGTCGACCGACGGCTCAGAGGGGGTTCACCGGGAACTGACGCTTCCCCTTGCGCGCTTCGGAAGGAAACAGGGATGACGAGTGTCCAGGAGGTCCCGTCGGCCTCCGCCCGCGCGGCGGACGACGGTGCTATGACGGAACGAGCCGTGCGGATACGGCGCCGCCTGGAACGCCTGATCGGCATCGCGGCGACCGAGGGCAACGAGCTGGTTCCCCTGCGCAACGGGGACGAGATCTTCCCGGCCATGCTCGACGCCATCCGCTCCGCCGAGCACACCGTGGACATGATGACCTTCGTGTACTGGAAGGGCGAGATCGCCCGCGAATTCGCGCACGCCCTCGCCGAGCGGGCCCGGGCCGGCGTGCGCGTACGGCTGCTCCTTGACGGCTTCGGCAGCCGGCTCATCGACACCGACCTGCTCGCCGAGATGGACCGGGTCGGCGTCCAGGTGGCCTGGTTCCGCAAGCCCGCGCACCTGTCGCCGCTCAAGCAGAATCACCGCTGCCACCGCAAGGTGCTGGTCGTGGACGAGCAGGTGGCCTTCACCGGCGGCGTCGGCATCGCCGAGGAGTGGTGCGGCGACGCCCGCGACCCCGGCGAGTGGCGGGACACCCACGTCCAGGTGCGGGGACCGGCCGTGGACGGCGTCGCGGCCGCGTTCGCGCAGAACTGGGCCGAGTGCCACGACGAACTCTTCGACGACCGCGACCGCTTCACCCCCCACCGCCCCCACGGCGACGCCGTGGTGCAGGTGGTACGCGGCTCGGCCAGCTTCGGCTGGCAGGACATGCAGACCCTGATCCGGGTCATGATCGAGTCCGCCGAGGAGCGTTTCCGGCTGACCACCGCCTACTTCTCCCCGGACCGCTACTTCATCGACCTCCTGTGCGCCGCCGCACGGCGCGGCGTAGACGTGGAGATCCTGCTGCCCGGCCCGCACACCGACAAGCGCGTCTGCCGGCTGGCCGGACAGCACTACTACGACGATCTCCTCGCCTGCGGGGTGAGGATCTACGAGTACCAGCCGACCATGCTGCACGCCAAGGTCATCACCGTGGACCGTACGGCCGCTCTCGTCGGGTCGACCAACTTCAACCGGCGCTCCCTCGACCACGACGAGGAAGTCATGCTGGCCGTCCTGGACGCGGACTTCACCGCCACCCTGGACGCCCACTTCGAGGCCGACAAGGCGGCCGCCGAGCCGATCCGCAAGGGTGCCTGGAAGCGGCGTTCGGTGTTCCAGCGCGCCCGCGAGGCAGCCGTCCAGCCCATCCGCCGGTTCCTGTGACGGTGACCGGCGGCGCCGCGCTCGACGTGCGCGGCGCCCGGATCAGCGCAATGCCTGCGCCTGCGGCCCGATGACCGCGAGGAGGCGCAGTCGGTCGTGGCTCTCGCTGCCCGGTACCGCCGTGTAGACGACCAGGCGGTGTGACTGGTCCGGGTCGAGGAGGGTCTGACAGTTCAGTTCGAGGGCGCCGACCTCCGGATGGCTGAAGCGTTTGACGTGGTGGGGCCGGATGCCGACCTCCTGCTTGTCCCAGAGGCGGCGGAACTCGTCGCTCCGGGCGAGGAGCAGCTCGGCGTAGTGGGCGGCCCGGGAGCCGGGGCCCCGCAACGCGGTGACTTCACGCAGGCCGGACGCGAACATCCGGGAGAGGAACGCGTGATCCTCCGGCGCGTAGAGCCCGCGGGTGGCCGGGTCGGTGAACCAGCGGTAGCCGATGCTGCGCGCGGGGCCCGTGTAGCGGGCCGTGTCGCCGGTGAGGGCGATGCCGAGCGGGGTCTGCCGCAGCGTCTCCCCCAGTTCGGTGACGACCTCCGCGGGCGTGTCGTCCAGCCGGTCGAGGACGCGCAGGAGGCCGGGGCTGATGTACTCGTCTACGGCGCCCGTGCCCCGGACAGGCGGGGCGTGGCCGCCGAGGCGGAACAGGTGGTCCCGCTCGTCGAGGGAGAGGTGCAGCCCCTGCGCGATCGAGGCGATCATCGACTCGGACGGCTGCGGGCCGCGCTCGCGCTCCAGCCGCGCGTAGTAGTCGGTCGACATGTGACACAGCTCGGCGACCTCCTCGCGCCGCAACCCGCTGGTCCTGCGCCGCCGTCCGCGAGGGAGGCCGACGTCCTCGGGTTGCAGCAGCTCCCGGCGTCGCCGCAGGAACGCCGCGAGCCCGGCCCGGTCGATCTCCATGTGCTGTCTCCCTCTCGTACCGATCCCTTTCCAGCGCGCGCGTCCGCGCTTATCCACGGTCCGCCGATCCCCCTCTCCGACGACGCCGCCCGACCGCGCGCATCGGTGGATCGGGAGTCCCTGGATAGGTCCGGTCGCCGGGGTGACGGTGGAGGCAACGACATCGTTGGGAGCAGGCATGCCACGCCAGGACATCGACATCACCGTTCCCGACCTGACCGGGAAGCGCGCTGTCGTCACCGGAGCGAGTGACGGGATCGGGCTCGGCATCGCGACGCGTCTGGCCGCCGCCGGCGCGCAGGTCGTCATGCCGGTCCGCAATCCGCGCAAGGGCGAACGGGCAGCCGCCGGAATCCGGGAGCGGATCCCCGGCGCGGACGTGTCCCTGCGCGCTCTCGACCTCTCCTCGCTCGCTTCCGTCGCGGAGCTGGGCAAGACCCTCCTGGACGAGGACCGCCCCATTCACCTCCTCGTCAACAACGCCGGCGTCATGACCCCGCCCGACCGGCGGACGACGGCCGACGGCTTCGAGCTGCAGTTCGACACCAACCACCTGGGGCACTTCGCCCTGGTCAACCACCTCCTCCCCCTGCTAAGGGCCGGCCGGGCCCGCGTGACGTCCCAGATCAGCGTCGCGGCGAACCGCGACGCCATCAACTGGGACGACCTGAACTGGGAGCGTTCCTACAACGGCATGCGCGCCTACAGCCAGTCGAAGATCGCCTTGGGTCTCTTCGGCCTCGAACTCGACCGGCGCAGCGAAGCGGCGGGCTGGGGCATCACGAGCAACCTCTCCCACCCGGGAGTCGCACCGACGAGCCTGCTCGCCGCCCGCCCCGAGGCCGGCCGCGCCAAGGACACGCGGGGCGTACGCCTGATCCGCGCCCTGTCCGCCCGCGGCGTCGTCGTCGGAACGGTGCACACGGCACAGTTGCCCGCCCTGCACGCCGCCACTGCCCCCGAGCCCGAGGCCACGGGCGGCGGTTTCTACGGGCCGAGCGGGCCCGGACACCTGGGCGGCCCGCCGGCGGAGCAGAAGCTGTACAGCCGCCTGCGCGGTACGGAGGACGCGCGGCGCGTCTGGCAGATCTCCGAGGAACTCGTGGGCGCCCACGCCTGGAGGTAGACCAGGCACATGGTCAGACCGCGGCCCCGGCGAATCGGGTGACCGCTTCGTCGATCTGTTCCTCGCTCAGGGGGAATCCGGGGAAGCGGGAGAGCCGTGGAAGCCGACCTGTTCCTCGTCGGTCACCAGGGCATGCGCGCCCGCGACCGGCACCGGGCCGAAGCCGAGTACGACCTTGACGCCGGCCTGGTGCAGGACGGCCACGGCGTCCTCGTCCATGCTGTCGTCCCGCAGTGACAGCACGGCGTCGGGCCGCAGTTCGGCCCAGTGGCGGCCGGCGTCCGCGCCCCGGACTCCGGTGGGGCCGTAGAGCACGGCCGTGTGGCCCAGTGCGGACAGCTCCTGCTGCAACTCGGCGAACGTGCGCGCGAAGAGCGGCCCCACGGTGACCGCCGGCGCGGTCAGCAGCACGATCCCGCTGCGTCCGGCCCGCAGGGCCCGCGCCACGGCGTGCGGCACGTAGCCGAGCTGCCGGGCGGCCTCCCGCACCCGTTCACGCGTCGCCTCGCTGACGCGCCCGCCCTCGGTGTCGTTGAGGACGTAGGAAACCGTGGCCCGCGACACCCCGGCGGCACGGGCCACGTCACTACTGGTGGGCGGGGTACCGACGGGGCGGGGCGAGGAGGACGAGGGCGAGGCCATGTTCGTCATCTTCGCAGAGGGGTGAGGCGGGCATCGATGTGGTTGGCGGCCTGGCGTCCGCCACCCGGTGCGACCGACCGGTGCGGGTCAGCGGGTCCGGTAGCGCGCGTAGATCAGTCCGCTGTCGAAGGCACGCTCCTCGACCAGCTCCAGATCGAGGCGCACGCCGTCGGGGAAGAACCGCTTGCCGCCGCCGACCACGCTGGTGGTGACGAAAAGGTGGTACTCGTCCACCAGGCCGGCCGCGATCGCCTGCGCCGCGAGGTTCGGGCCGTCGACGGTGAGGTCCTGGTCGGCCTCGGCCTTGAGCTTGCGCACCGCTTCCGGGTCGAAGGTCCGCTCGATCCTGGTCTTCTCGCTGGACACCGACTCGAGCGTGGTGGAGTACACGACCTTCTCGGCGGCCTGCCAGTCGCGGGCGTACTGGAGGATGTACGGCGGCTGGTCGGGCTCGGTGTGCTCGGTCTCCCAATAGACCATCGTCTCGTACATCCGTCGGCCGTAGAGGTAGGTGCCGACGGGGCGGAAGAGGTCGTTGATGAAAGTGTGCACCTCCGGGTCCTCGGCCCCGGCGCCGAGGTCGCCCTCGGCCGCCTCGGCGTAACCGTCGAGCGAGGTGACCATCGAGTAGATGAGCTTTGCCATGGCTCTCCTTCGGTACGGGCGCGTCAGTCTGTCAGCGGTCCTGCGAACAATGACCCCGACAGGGCCCGGAACTCATCGATCGACCGGCCCTCTGACGGACACCCTGGCCACCATCGGCGATTCGGCCACGTCCGTGCGCGCGGGACCCGCTCCAGCAACGAGCCGCCCCGTTCGCTCCCTTGTGCGGCAAGGGGTCCAGCGCGTCCGGAATCGAGCGCGTTCGATTCCGGGTCCGCGTCGTTGTGCCGGGCACCACCGAGCCGTCCAGGCGCGGTACCGACCTTCAGGAGAGGCGCAGGTGACTGTGACTCACGCCTCGACCGCGAACGAGGGAACGCCGCCCCCTCCGCCACCGGACGCCCTCACTTTCGGGGGGATGCAAGGCAAGAACCCGCTGGCGGATGCCAGTTTCGCGGCGATGTGCCGCCGCCTGCCCTCGGTGCTCGGGCACACCGCGCGGCCGGATCGCCTTGCGGCCGAAGCTGCGTTGCCGAGGTGGTCGCCACGCAGGTCCACGCGGCCGTCCACGCCCTGTTCGACGCCTCCCCGGCAGTGGCCGGCACGCCCGCCACACCAGCCGGGCGACCCGACTGAGACGTCACCGGCGGTCCGCTTGGTGCCCCTACTCGACGCGGTCGAGGAAGCCGAGCACCCGATGGGCGACCTGCTTCGCGGCCTGTTCGTCGTAGGACCGCAGGCTGCTGTCGGTGAACAGGTGCCTGTCGCCGGGGTAGAGGAACAGCTCGGCGTCCGTCGCCGTCTCCACGAGCGCGCGGGCGGCGTCCACGTCGCCCTCTCCGGCGAAGTAGGGATCCGCGTCCATGCCGTGGATCTGGACCGGGACGTCCTGGGGCCAGGCGCCGCCGAACTTCGAGACCGGGACGCATGATTCGAGCAGCAGTGCGCCCTTCGCGCCGGGGCGGGTCTGGGCCAGCTTCTGTGCCGGCAGAGTGCCGAGTGAGAAGCCGACGTAGACGAGTTCCGCGGGCAGCTTCTCGGCGGCGGTGGTTCCGCGCGCGGTGATCGTGGCGAAGCCGGTGTTCCCGGCGTAGGTGAGACCCTCCTCGAGGGTGTCGAACACCTGCCCCTCGTACAGGTCTGGGGCGTGGACGGTGTGTCCGGCCTGTCGCAGCTGCTCGGCGAACTCGCGAACGCCGGTGGTCAGGCCTTGTCCATGGTGGAAGACCAGTACCTCAGCCATGTTGCTCCCCTCGTGCCGCGGTGCCCGGGTGGCGCCGCGGCACGAGTATGGACCACGGCACTGACATCCGGTTCAGCGCACGGGCTGGGCGGTGCCCGGCACCGTGCGTTGGCCCGGGCCGTCGTACGAGGCCAGGGGGCGGATCAGCGCGTTGTGGGCCAGCTGCTCGGTGATGTGCGCCGTCCAGCCGGTGATGCGGCTCATCACGAAGACCGGCGTGAAGGCGGGGATGTCGAAGCCCATGAGGTGGTAGGCGAGTCCGGCCGGGTAGTCCAGGTCGGGATGGATGCCCTTGCGGTCGAACGTGGCGTGCCCCAGGGCCGCGTGCAGGGTGGCGAGCCGGGTCACCTCGGGGTCGGCGGCACGCGCCACCAGCCCGTCGAGGGGGTGCTGCATGATCGGGACCCGGGAGTCGCCGTGCTTGTAGACACGGTGGCCGAGCCCATGATCTTCCGCTTGGTCGCCAGCGCGTCGTCCAGCCACGCCTCGGCCCGCCACGGGTCGCCGATCTCCAGCAGCATGTGCGTCACGGCCTCGTTGGCGCCGCCGTGCAACGGGCCCTTGAGCGCGCCGATCGCGGCCGTGACCGCGCTGTAGAGGTCCGAGAGGGTGGAGGTGAAGACGAAGCACTCCCCCGCCCCGTCGTCGAGGGTGTCCCCCAGGTGCAGGATCGGCTCACGCACCAGGTCCCGCACGAGCAGCAGCGAGGTGTGTCCGCCGGAGACGATCAGCACGACGCACGGAGTGGGCAGCGGCCCGTGCTCCAGCGTGTCCGCGGCGACGTGTCCGGCCAGGTGATGCACCCCGTACAGCGGCACCCCGCCCAGTAGGCGAGCGACTCGGCTCCGGCGAGGCCGACCTGGAGGGCGCCGGAGAGCCCGGGGCCGGTCGTGACGGCGACGGCGTCGATCCGGCCGAGTCGCAGCCCTGCCTGGTCGAGGGCCTCACACACGACCGCCCAGCAGCGTGTCCGTCCCGACCACCGCCAGCTCACTCCTGGCCGCCCGTCGCGACGCCGCCACGAGCAGCTCGATGACGTCCGGAGGTGCCGACGGGGACAGCCCGAGGGTGACGGCGAGCGCGTCAGGGTGAGCGATTCCTGACTGCGGAGACATGCAGGTACGGGAATCTGCGCGCAGAATGAAGCCCGTTGCCGGCCGAGTGGCCGTCAGCGGGAGGAGAAGCGTGGGCGAGATTCCGTCGAAGCACATCGCCTCCGGGATGCGGGAGGCGGCCCGTGCACTGCTGGCCGTCCTGGAGCCGGAGCAGGTGCGTGAACTGCGCGCAGGGCCCGACCGGTTGGACGCGCCGGAGCTGCGCGAGTGGACCTACCTGCCGGGCCCGCGCCCCGGGCTCTCCACCGAGGGGCTCGACGACCGGCAGCGTGAGGCGGTCGACGCGCTCCTGGCCACGGCGCACAGCGTGCCGGGAGCGGAGCTGGCGCGCGGGGCGGTCGAGGTGGAACGGCATCGCCGCGCCCGGCAGGGGTCCGTGGGTGCGGACCGCTACTGGGTGCGGCTGCTCGGCGACCCGGACGGCGACGAACCCTGGGGCTGGCGGATGAACGGCCACCACCTCGCGGTACACGTACTGGTCACGGCGGCCGGGATCCGGATGACGCCGCACTTCGTCGGCTCGGAACCGGCCCGCATCGGCAGCGGCCCCCAGGCCGGCCGCCGGCTCCTGGGCCCGGAGGAGGACCTGGCCAGGGAGCTGATCACGGGCCTGGACGGCGGTGCGCGGGCCGAGGCGCTCTTCGCCGCCACGCCGCCGGACGACATCCTGACCCGGGCCGACCCCTTCGCCGATCCGAGCGTCCTTCCGGACGGCCTGACCCACGACCGCATGACGCCCGGTCAGCAGCGCCTCCTGGAGTCCCTGGTGCGCCGCTATCTCGACCGCGCGCCCGCGGCGTACGCGCAGGAGTGCTGGTCCGACGCCGTGACCCGCGGACTGGGTTCCCTCTCCTTCGCCTGGGCCGGCGGCCTCGTCCCGGGAGACCGGCACTACTACTGCGTCCGCGCCCCGGATTTCCTCATCGAGTACGACAACACCCAGGACGACGGCAACCACGCCCACTCGGTCTGGCGCCACACCCGCCACGACTGGGGAACGGACCTGCTCCGGAGGCACTACACGGAGCGGCACGCCTAGCCGACGATGGCGGTGCCGCGGATCTCCACGCGCATGGCCGCGAGGCCGAGGACCGTGACGCCGGTCTCGGTCCAGATCGGCGCGCGGCCGTCGAGGCGACGGCGGAACTGCTCGGCCATGACCCTGTTGTGGTCGTCGCCGACGGCGTCATCCCCCGGTGGTAGCCGAGGGCCTCGTGGAGCTTCTCACCGAAGCCCGGGGTGACGCCGAAAGTGACGGTGCTCATGGTGCTCCCTCTTCCTGTCCATAGGGCTGCGTTTCCCCTTGCATGAGTTCCGGAGAACACGAGGGTGATGAGGAGCTGCGGTGGCTCGACGAGCAGGAGAAGGCGGCGTGGACGGGACTGATCTCCCTCGTCCTGCTGCTGCCCGGCAAGCTGGAGTCGCCGCTGCGGCAGGAGCACGGCCTCACCCTGTTCGAGTACCTCGTGCTCAGCCACCTCTCCGAGGCCCCGCAGCGCACGCTGCGGATGGGGGAGCGCGGCTGGGTCGTACGGACCCCCGACCCGGCCGACGGCCGCTACACCCTCGCCGCCCGCGCGGGCGACGAAGAAGCCGGCGAAGGTCACCGCGCCGATGAGGATGATCCACGTCCGGTTGCGGGGGTGCTCCCAGGGGTACGCGTCCGCTGCCCGCACCACGCTCCGCACGCGACCCGCGGGCGCGGAAGGCGAAGGTCCCGGCAGTGACACGACTGTCGCTGCCGGGACTGGACGCCGCTGGGGCGATCACTGTCGCAAGGATCAGACTCCCGTCGGGTCCTTCTCGTACGTCCGCTCCGCCACGGGCGCCGGCTCGTGGCCGCCCTCGCTGAGGCCGAAGCGGTCGTGCACCTTCCGCAGGAACGGCGGCGCGTACCAGGCCGAGCGGCCGAGCACGCGCATCGCGGCGGGCACGAGAACGCCGCGCACGGCGACGGCGTCGATGAGGATGGCCAGGCCGCTGCCCAGACCGAACATCTGCATGTAGCTGATGCCGGCCGTCCCGAAGGCGAAGAAGCTCACCGCCAGCAGACAGGCCGCCGCGCTGACGATGCGTCCCGTGTGCCCGAGCCCGTTGACCACCGCGGTCTCGTTGTCCGCGCCCTCGTCGTGCAGCTCCTTGATCCGGCTGGTGACGAACACCTCGTAGTCCATCGAGAGGCCGAAGGCGATGCAGAACATCAGCAACGTCATCGACACCTCCATCGGCTGCGGTGTGAAGCCGAACAGGTCGGAGAAGTGGCCGTCCTGGAACATCCACGTCATGACGCCGAGGGCCGCTCCCAGGCTGACGATGTTGAGCACCAGCGCCCGCAGCGGCTGCACCACGCTGCCGGTGAACAGGAACAGCAGGATGAAGGTGGTGAGGGCGATCAGGCCGCCGGCGAGCGGAATCAGGCTGGTGATGGAGTCCTTGGAGTCGACCAGTGCGGCGTCCCTACCGCCCGCCAAGGGGTCTGTCCCCTCGGGTGCTTCGACCGCTCGTACGTCCTTGACCAGGTCCTGGGCCGCGTCCGACATCGGTGTCAGGTCGCTCACCACGTTGATCCGCTGGGCTTCGGGGCGGCCGAGCGCGGCGTTGCGCGGACTGGGCGCCGCGGCCTGCCCGTCGGTGTAGGTCCCGGTGGATGCCTCGACGCGGACCACGCCGTCGAGCTCCGAGAGCTTGCCCGCGTACGAGTCCAGCGGCGCCTTGCCGACGGACTTGTCCATGACCACGTGGATGGCCGCCGCGTCGCTGCCGTTGAAGTTCTTCTCCAGCGCGGCCGAGACCTGGCGGCTCTTGGCGTCCTCGGGCAGGGAGCGCTCGTCGGCGATACCGATGGTGATGCCCAGCAGCGGGCTCGCCGCCAGCAGCAGCACCGCGAGCACCGGCAGCGCGGTGAGGGCGGGACGCCGCATGGCCGTACGGGCCAGCCGGCCCCAGAAGGGCTCCCGGGAATCGTGCAGCTTCGCCTTCTTCGCCCACGGCAGCTGTCCCTTGTTGACCCGGTGCCCCAGGACCTTGAGCAGGGCCGGCATCACGAACAGGGTGCTGATGGCGGCGATGGCGACCACACCGACCCCGGCGTACCCGAACGAGCGCAGGAAGTACTGCGGGAACACCAGCAGCGCCGCGAGCGCGACCGCTACCGTGGCGGCGGAGAAGGCGACCGTACGGCCCGCGGTGTTCACGGTGTGCCGGACGGCGTCGTCCACGCTCGCGCCCTTCGCGAGCTGTTCGCGGAACCGGCTGACCATCAGCAGCGCGTAGTCGATGCCGAGGCCGAGTCCCAGGGCGGTGGTCAGGTTGGTGGCGGTGATGGAGATACTGGTGGCGCTGCCGAGGAGGAAGAGTTCCGCGAACGTACCTACGATCGCGATGAGCCCGATGACCAGCGGCAGCAGAGCCGAGACCACACTGCCGAAGACGAAGAGGAGCAGCAGGAGGGTCAGGGGCAGCGCGATCGCCTCGGCAAGGACGAGGTCCTCGGAGGAGTAGGCCCCCATGTCGTCACCCACGGCCGCGGTGCCGCCGGCCTCGACGGTGAGCCCGGCGTCCTTCGAACCGGTGTACTCGTCGATGATCTCCTTGGCGTTCTCCCGCTCCTTGGTGTCACCGCCCTTCACATGGGCGAGCACCATCGCCTGGTCGCCGTCCTTGGAACGGAGGTCCGGGTTGCCCGTGTCCCAGTACGAGATCACGTTCGCGACCGTGTCCTCCTTCTTGAGGTCGGCCGCCATCTTCATGCCCTGCAGCTTGACGGCCGCGGCGTCGACGCCGCCCTCGGGGGCACGGACCAGCAGGACCAGGTTGGACTCCCCGCCGAACTTGTCGCTGATGACCGTCTTGGCCTTGCTGGACTGGGAGGACGGGTCGTCAAAGCCACCAGGCAGGAGCTTGCCGAACGCGCCGGCGCCCAGGACTCCCATGAGGACCACGGCCACAGCTGTGATGACGAGTACCAGCCGGGACCGGCGGATCGCCAGTTCGGCTATGCGTTCAAACACGCACTTTCTCCTTGCATTCTGACGGCGTGAACCCTGGGCCCGCGCTGGTGGTGGGGGTGTGGCCATGAAGCTATCCAGGCAGCAAGGGGCTTTGGCAGTGCGAGATTTACTTGACACTGTCAGGTATTTCTCACACCACACCTCCTCCAGGGGGCGCGTTGGTGTCCGCACTGGTGCGGGACATGGTCCAGTCGCTGACCGGACTCCGCGCCGGTGAGGCGCAACGGTCGGGGGCCGCGGTGATCGAGCTGAACTCGGTGGCCTTGGAGGCGCAGTTGCACGACGTGCGCCCGGCTTCCGACGATGTACTGCGTGGCCGGATACTCGGCTACATCGAAGCCCGGCTGTCCGACCAGGACCTCACCCCGGCCAACGTCGCCGCGGCCCACCACATCTCTCTCCGCCGGCCCCACAGGCTCTTCGAGGAACCGTGCACGGACACGCAACGTCCGCACCGGATGTACGGGGCGTGGAACCGTGTGGACGCCCGACGCGCTACGTCATGCAGCCTCTTGTGATGGTCTGGCAGGAAGACCGCTGGACGGTCACGGCCATGGAGAACGCCCGCCTTCTCACCCTGGACGGAATGGCGGCGCTGGAGACCCCGAACGCCTAGGTCCGTTCGGGGATCGTCGGAAGAACCTGCTCGGCGATATCGAGGAGGGCGCTGTCGTCCGGGAGGGCTCCGGACGTGCTCCACACGGTGATGTCGTAGTAGCCGCCCTGGTCTTCCCCGTCAAAGGCCACGGACAGTGTTCTGGCCAGAGGGCCTTGCTCGACCGGTCCGCCGGACGCACCGCTCCCGAGATTGATCTCGATCTTCATGGTGTGATCCGAGGCGAGGACCGCGGGCCGGCCGAGGACCGCGAGCTTCTTGACGTCCGTCTCCTCGCCGAATTTCATCAGGTTCACGTACTGGGCAATCGACAGCTTGTTGTACGTGGCCGAGACGTTCACGGTGTAGGTGTCGAACTGGACCTCAGCCTCCGGCTGGGCGACCTTTCCGTCGGTCAGGGGAGCAGTGTTGCTGGTGCCGGACGCCACAGTGGCGGTCTCCGCGGGCGTTCCCAGGAGCTGGGCCAGGTCGGGCCTGTTGAGCGCCTTGCACAGTTCGTCGCCGGTCACGGCCTGGGGCATCTTCTCGTAGGCGCTCGGCAGCTCCTCGCCTTCCCCGCTCGAACACGAGGCGGCCCGCGGCGTGCTGTCGTCGTCGGAGGGCTGCAGCTGCGGGGCCAGCCACACCGCGGCCCCGAGTGCCGCGAACACGGCCACGGCCGCTACGGCCTGGGCCCACGCGTTGGGTTCCTTCTCCGGAGCGGCCGGGGTGGGACGCTGCCCTGCTGCAGCGTGAGTCTGCGGCTGGGCGGCAGCGCCGGCCACCGCCCCGTCCGCGGAGGCCGCCGGGCTCGGGTTCCGGCGGGCGCGCAGGGCACGGACCACCGTGTGGACGCGCACCGCGGTGAACACCAGGAACACCACGCCGATCCCGGCCGCCACCCATTCGTCGTCGCGGAGGGCGAGATACATGATGCGTACGCCGAAAACGGCCCCGACCACGATGAACAGAGGCTCACGAACCCAGAAGGGCAGGAGCCGGACGAGGAAACCGAGCATCCGGCAATCTCAGCAGGACAAGATCGTATTGGCTGTGGTGGAAGCCACAGTTCCGGCTCGGGCGGTTCAGTCGCTCCGGCCCAGGTCGATGACTCGGATGTTGTCGTGCTGGACCACTCGTGTCACAGGATCGCCCGCTTGCGTCGAGGAGGCCGGGCGGTACAGGCCCCACTTGATGTAGCCGAAGGTCGTGGGGTTCTCCGGGTGGAAGGTGTTGACGTCGGTGTACGTCTTCTTGAGCGTGAAATCCGACTCCCCCGGGAGCTGGGCGGACACCTTGTAGTACCCGGTCCTGTCCTCGGCCCAGCGGACGTCGACACGGAACCGCATCCACTTGTTGGTGTAGTCACGGAAGTCCTCGACCACCGGCGCCTGCAATTCCAGGAGCGGGGAACGGAACGCGATCTCGTTGCGCTTCGCCATGAGGTAGAACGACGGCTTGTTCCCGCCGGCGTGCTTGCCCTGGAAGATGATGTCGCCGGCGCTCCCCTTGCCCGTCTCCCAGTCCTTGAGCATGACGCTGAACTCGTAGCGGTGCACGTCGCCCACATGGATGAGCGACGCCTCCAGCTCGTTGTTCGCGCTCTCACTGCGGGGTGCCCCGTCGGACACGTAGTCCGGGTCGTCCAGCGTCACCTTGTGGGAGATCGAGCGTGAGCTCCCGTCGCCGCCGCTCTCGACCTTGGAGGCGTCGGGGGCCTCGGCGTGAGTCGTGGTGAGGCCCGCGATGCCGGAGTCCAGGGTGCCGGACTCGTAGTCGACCCCGAGCAGGCTGGACGTCGCGAGTGCCGTCCGGGGACGAGGCCCGGCCTCCGGCGTCGCGGAGGCGGTCGCGGCGTATCCGGTGCCGGCGATCGTGGCCATGCAGACGGCGACGCAGATCCTCTTGTGTACTTTCTTCATGGAAGCTCCCTGGAACGGGTTGTCACTACCGGTGGTGGTCGGTGATCTGGACGAGCGTGCGGCCCCGCATCGTGTAGAGACGGCCACGCTCGTCATGGGCGATGTGGGAGCCGCTGTACCAGCCGCCGTCGATGTCGGGGACGACGACGGAGACGGCGAAGGTCCTCGGGTGGAAGCGGAAGACGCTGGTGTCCGAGACGCCGTAGACGACACCGCGGTTGGTCACCATGGCTGCGAAGCCGTTGCTGACCGAGCTGACGTCCGCGCGGTGGATCAGCTTGCGCCGCGGGATGTCGATGACGAAGAGGCCGCCCTTGCGTGACAGGCCGTAGAGGTGGCGTCCGCGTACCGCGAGAGCGGCGGTGCCCGCCGACTGCCGCGGGTCCACCCGCCACAGCTCTTCGCCGGCCACCGGGTCGAACGCGACGACGGTGCTGCGCGGCCCGGTGGGGGTGGTGTTGTCACCGCCGAGGAAGGCGACGCCGTTCCTGCTTGCGATCCCGCGGACGCACTGCGACTCGTCGACGGGGTTGGCGAAGTGCCGGCAGCGGTTGGTCCGGGGATGGTACGTCCACAGTGCTCCGCCCCCTTCGGTGTCGGACTGCACTCCGGCGAGTACGAGACCGTTGTCCTCGTCGAAGGTGACGTCCAGCGGGCGGTTCTGCTCGGACGGGAAGTGTGCCGCCTGGCCGATCTCGCCGGTGCGGGGGTCGTACCGCCAGATGCCCTGGGAGTTGTACTGGCCGGTGTACAGCACGCGGTTGACGACGATGGCGTCCTTGGCCTCGCCGGGGGCGCGGAGGTTGACGACCTCGTCGCTGCCGAGTGTGTGGCGGGCGATCGTCGCGTTTCCGCCCACGTAGACGTAACCGCCACCGGCGGCGATGCCCATCACCGTCTGCGGGGCCATGGGCGCGCCGGCCCTGCCGAGGTCGGTGACGGCTGCGGTCCCCCGCTCCGGATCGATCTGGGCCACGAAGCCGTATGCCGAGGTGACGACGGCCTTGCCCGCGCGGCTGTCCACGCCCCAGATCTCGCCGAGTTCCGGTCCGTCGAACCGGACGGGTGAGATCGCGTTCGTCCTCGGCCGGTAGGCGAGCAGGCCCTCTTCGTTGGCGTAGTAGACGGTGTCGCCGATCATCGCGAACGATTTGGCGACCTTGCCGATCGATGTCGCGACCTGGTACGAGGACAGATCGTTCAGGTCCAGGAGCGCGACCTTGGCGTCTTCCGTGGAGCCGGCGGTACTCACGGCGAGCCTGTCACCGAGGACCGCGAGATCACGGATGCTCGGATCGCCCAGCAGCTCCGAGGGCGCGATCGAGGTGAAGGACTTCGCGGACCGGTCGTAGACGTAGAGGGCGGCCCTGCTGGTGTCGCCGCCGCCGTTGAACGTGGTGCCCGCGCCGAAGAAGGCGTGGGTACGGGTCGCCGCGACGGCCCGCGCGAGGGTGACTTCCGGGTCCGGCGTCCCCACGTTGCGGATCTCGCCGGTCGCGGGGTCGTACTCCCACAGGGCCGGGGCGGTGCCGCTGCCACCGCCGACGGCGTAGACGACACCGTCGGGTGCGACGGCGAGTGCGCGTACGTCACGGTCGGCGATGGAGCCGAGGGGTTCGGCCGGCCTGTCGGGCGAGTGCAGGTCCCAGCGGAAGAGATTGGCACTGCCGCTGGATGCCTTCTGCAGGATGCCCGCGTACAGGTACCTGCCGCTGTCATCGGCGGCGAGTGCCTGGATGGAGTGGCCGTTGGCCAGGTCGGTCCGTGCCACCATCTTCTGGGTCGGCAGGTCCACGGCGATGATCTGGGCGGGCTCGATGTTGCGAGATCCGATGTAGGCGGTGTCTCCGATCAGCAGCGCGCTCATGAGCGAGAACTGGCGCACGGCCGGGCCCAGGTCGACGATGTGCGGGGCCCGGTCGGCGGCGGCGGGAGCCGCCTGGGCCGAGTGGGCGGTCAGGCCGACGGCGGCCGCGAGGCCCGTCACGCCGCCCGCCCGCAGTACGGTCCTCCGGCTGGGGTGCGGATTGTTCATGACTCTCCTCCTGAGCTGAATGGGCATCTGGGACATCTGGTCGGTGTTCGGCCGGGGACCCGGTCATGCCTGCACGGTCAGGGACTGCCTGGTGACCGGTGCGAGTGGGGGCAGACCCGTGGCGTAGCGCTCCAGTTCGGTGAGTGCGGCGCCGGCCATGGTGCGGGTCTCGGAGCCGAGGGAGCCGGCTATGTGCGGAGTGAGGACGACGTTGTGGAGGTCGTACAGGATGCTGTCGGCGGGCAGCGGTTCGGGGTCGGTGACGTCCAGGACCGCGTGGAGGCCGGCGCGGCAGGCCGCCTCCAGCGCGGCGGCGTCGACCAAAGACTCCCGGGCGGTGTTGATGAGCACCGCACCTGGGGGCAGCGCTGCCAGTTGCGCCGCGCCGATCATGTGCCGGGTCTCGGGCAGTTCCGGCGCGTGCAGGCTGAGTACGTCGGCCTGTGGGAGCGCCTGCGCGAGCTGGGCCGGTTCGGCTCCCGCCGCGGTGATCTCGGCGGGGTCCGCCACGGGGTCGACGACCAGGACGCGGGCCAGGGCCAGGGTGTTCAGGAGGTCGACGACGCGGCGGCCGGTGCGGGAGAAGCCGACGATGACGACGGTGCGGTCGCGGCCGCTCAGTTCCCCACGGCCGTGCAGGTAGCTCCAGTCCTCGCGGAAGCGGCGTGCGTCCATGGCGAGGAACGGCGCCTTCTTGAACGCCCAGAGGACCGCGCCGAGCGTGTACTGGGCGACGGGCTCGGCGTTGCTGTCGGCGGCCGTGGTCACGAGCAGGCCACGGTCGAACACGGCGTCCGGGACGTGAGCGCGCACCGATCCCGCGGCGTGCAGCACCGCCCGAAGGCGCGGAGCCGCTCGCAGCACTTGACGGTCCAGAACCGGGCAGCCCCAGGAGGTGACGAGTACCTCCACTTCGGCGAGGCGGGCGCGGACGGTGCCGGAGTCCAGGTGCGAGGCGCTGAGCGGTTGCCCGAGGGAAGCGGCGGCACGCAGCCTGGCCAGTTCTTCCCGTCCGAACTGGGTGCGCAGAGTCCGGTCGTTCATCAGCAGCAGGGTTTGGGGTCTGCGGCGGGACGCGTTCGGACCGGTGTGGGTGGGTACGGTCGCGGTCACTTGACGCTCCCTGCGGACAGGCCGCTGCGCCACTGGCGTTGCAGCACCACGAAGGCGGTGATCAGCGGCACGACGGCGAGCAGGGAACCGGTGATGACCAGGGGGTTGTAGTCGGGGAACTGCGGGGCGCGGGTGTTCCACTGGTAGATGCCGAGTGTCATGGGGAACAGCTCGGGGTCGGTGAGCATCACCAGCGGCAGGAAGAAGTTGTTCCAGATGCTGACGAACTGGAACAGCAGGATGGTGACGAACCCGGGCGCCATCATCGGCAGGGCGACGGTCAGGAAGATGCGGAACTCACCGGCCCCGTCGAGGCGCGCCGCCTCCAGGACCTCGTCGGGCACGGCCGCGTCCGCGAAGGTACGTGCGAGGTAGACGCCGAAGGGATTGCTCAGCAGGGGGAGGAAGACGGCCCGTACACGTGTGGCTCCGGAGGCCCGGCTCGAACAACTGGTGAGTGCGCCGCCGGCGAGAAGCGCGGCGCCCAAGCCCGAGGAGGTCCGCAGCAGGGACCTCCGCGACCAGTTGCCGACGTCGGAGGAGAAACCGAACACCTGGGGTTTCCTTTCAGGCAGGAAGGTGTTCGCACACTTCAGCCGCTGCGCGATTTTCGGTCAACGAGAACGAAACAGATCGATCAGAATCGATAGCGAAAGAAACCCAAAGTGGCCCCCCTGGGCACCGGTGCACAGGATCTGAGCCTCCCGCGATAGAACTGAGGGGACACAACAGCAGCCGAACGAAACGAAACGATCAGAACGAAGGGTCACCATGGTGTTGGCATCGGAGCGGCAGGAGTTCATTCTCGCCACCGTCCGGGAGCACGGCACCGTGCGCCTGGCCGATCTGGTCGAACGGCTCGGCGTCACCGCCGTGACCGTCCGCCGGGACGTCACGACGCTGGCCGACCGGGGACTGGTCACGCGGGTCCACGGTGGGGTCACCGTGCCCTACCGCAGTGCGGGAGCCGACGAGAGAGTCACCCGGGGGATCCTCGCCCGCGGTCGGCTGCCCGACCAGGCCATCGTCGGCATGGTTGTCCCCACCGTCGAGTACTACTGGCCGGCCGTCATCCAGGGAGCGCAGGCGGCCGTGGCCTCCACGGGCGGGCGACTGGTGCTGCGCGCCTCCGCCTACGACGCGACGGAGGACCGGCGCCAGGTGACCGGACTCCTCGACCGCGGCGTGCGCACCCTGCTCGTCGCACCCACCAACACCGGCGACGCGGGCCAGGACCTGCTGCGCTGGCTCGGCACGCTGAACGTCCCCGTCGTCCTCGTCGAACGGCTGCCGCCGCCGACTCTGCCCACCCTGCCTCTCGACGCCGCCACCACCGCCCACAGCCTCGGCGCGGGCCTGGCCGTACGGCACTTGGTCACACTCGGCCACCGCCGCATCGCCTTCGTCACCGCACGCTTCAGCCCGACCACCAAGGCCCTGCGCGAAGGATGGCAGGAAACCATCGGCTCACTTGGCCTCCCGGACCACGCCGGTCTCGCACACGACGTGCCTCCGTACGGATCCTCCGGGTGGGCGGACGCCTACGACGCCACACTCCGCACCTGTCGCGAAGCGGGCGCCACGGGGCTGTTCGTACACTCCGACAGCGAAGCCATCGGCCTGATCGAACGCGCCCACGAACACGGTCTCACCGTCCCGGACGACCTCGCCGTCATCACCTACGACGACGAAGTGGCCGCCGCCGCCGACCCTCCCCTGACGGCCGTACGCCCGCAGAAGCGTCGGCTCGGCGCCCTGGCCGCCGAGATGGCTCTGGCCCGTGCCTCCGACCCGGTCGAACGACCCGTCCACCGCGTCCAGTTGTGGCCCACCCTGGTCGTCCGCGCATCCTGCGGAGGCACCCCGCCCATGACCGTCCCCATGAACCGGTGACCTTCACACATGAAGCGGTCCTTGTACGAGGGCACGCCCAGGACCTTCCGGCGCGTGACCTTCGCTGTCGCAAGGTCGATACTGCCGACAGCGGCGCCCCGGCCGCGAACTGCCCGGTCGTCCGAGCAATCCGATGACCCGCCACCCTTCCCAGGAGGTACCCATGAAGATGCTCATCAACGTCCCCGAGACCGTGGTCGCGGATGCGTTGCGCGGTATGGCGGCCGCCCATCCCGAGCTGGCCGTGGATGTCGAGAACCGGGTGATCGTGCGGCGGGACGCGCCGGTGGCGGGGCAGGTGGCGTTGGTGTCGGGGGGCGGGTCCGGGCACGAGCCGCTGCACGGCGGGTTCGTGGGGCCCGGGATGCTCACGGCGGCCTGTCCGGGTGAGGTGTTCACCTCACCGGTGCCGGACCAGATGGTGCGGGCCGCGGCGGCCGTGGACAGCGGGGCGGGGGTGCTGTTCGTCGTCAAGAACTACACCGGCGACGTGCTCAACTTCGACATGGCCGCCGAGCTGGCCGAGGACGAGGGCATCCAGGTCGCGAAGGTGCTGGTCAATGATGACGTCGCGGTGACGGACAGTCTCTACACGGCCGGGCGGCGCGGCACGGGGGCGACGCTGTTCGTGGAGAAGATCGCCGGGGCCGCCGCGCACGAGGGACGGCCGCTGGAGCAGGTGGAGGCGCTCGCCCGGCGGGTCAACGACAGCTCCCGCAGCTTCGGCTTCGCGCTCAGTGCCGTCACCACGCCCGCCAAGGGCACCCCGACCTTCGACCTCCCGGCGGGTGAACTGGAACTGGGCATCGGCATCCACGGGGAGCCCGGCCGTGAGCGGCGTCCCATGATGACCTCGGGGGAGATCGCCGAGGCCGCCGTGGACGCGGTCCTGACCGACCTCGCGCCGCGCAACCCGGTCCTCGTCCTGGTCAACGGCATGGGCGCGACGCCGCTGCTGGAGCTGTACGGCTTCAACGCCGAGGTGCAGCGCATCCTCCGCGGGCGCGGGGTCGCCGTCGCCCGTACCCTCGTCGGCAACTACGTCACCTCGCTGGACATGGCGGGCGCCTCCGTCACCCTGTGCGAGATCGACGAGGAGCTGCTGGGGCTGTGGGACGCGCCGGTGAGCACCCCCGGACTGAGGTGGGGCATGTGACGGTGGACGGGGAAGGGATCGCAACGTACCTACCAGGCAAGGAGACCCTGTGCTCGACGCCGACTTCTTCCGCCGCTGGATGACGGTCACCACCGCGTCCGTCGACCGCGAGGCGGAACGGCTCACCGCCCTCGACTCGCCCATCGGCGACGCCGACCACGGCAGCAACCTCCAGCGGGGGTTCAGGGACGTGGCGGCCGCGCTGGAGAAGGAGGCGCCGGACACCCCCGGCGCGGTCCTGATCCTCGCCGGGCGCCGGCTCATCTCCACCGTCGGCGGTGCCTCGGGGCCGCTGTACGGGACGCTGCTGCGCCGTACCGGCAAGTCGCTGGGGGACGCCCCCGAGGTCAGCCGGGAGCGGTTGGCGGAGGCGTTCCGGACGGGCGTGGACGCCGTAATGGCTCTCGGAGGTGCCGCGCCGGGTGACAAGACGATGATCGACGCCCTGGTGCCGGCCGTGGACGCCCTCGGTAACTCGTTCGCCGCGGCGCGTACGGCGGCCGAGGAGGGGGCCGAGGCGACCACGCCGTTGCAGGCCCGCAAGGGCAGGGCGAGCTACCTCGGCGAGCGCAGCATCGGGCACCAGGACCCCGGGGCCACCTCGGCGGCACTGCTCGTCGCGGCACTGGAGGAGGCGGCCGGTGAGTGACGACAAGCTGGTCGGGATCGTGCTGGTGTCGCACAGCGCCGCCGTCGCCGCGTCCGTGGCCGAGCTGGCCAAGACGCTGTCGGGCGGTGGCGCGGCCGTGCCCGTCGCCCCGGCGGGCGGGACCGCGTCCGGCGAGTTCGGCACCAGCTCCGAGCTGGTGTCGGCGGCCGCCGCGTCCGTGGACCGGGGCGCGGGCGTCGCCGTCCTCACCGACCTCGGCAGCGCGGTGCTCACCGTCAAGGCCCTGCTCGCCGAGGGCGACGAACTCCCGGACCACACCCGTCTGGTGGACGCGCCCTTCGTCGAGGGCGCGGTGGCCGCCGTCGTGACGGCCTCGACGGGCGCCGACCTCGCGGCCGTGGAGGCCGCCGCCGCGGAGGCGTACTCCTACCGGAAGGCATAGGCGCCGCGACCGGGGCGGGCGGGCGGTCAGGTGAGCCCGGCCGCCGCGGCGCGCAGCGCGCTGCGCAGGGCCGCGGCCAGTTCGGTCCGCGCCGCGCCGTCCGGGGCGTCGGCCGTGGGCCGCAGCTCACCGGCGGGCGGGGGCGTGGTGGTCGACACCGCGGCGTCCGAGCACGGCGTGGTGGGGCTGACCAAGTCTGGTTCGTCTCGGTCTCAGTCCTCGCCCATGAACTCCCGTACCAGCCGCTCCCCCTCCTTCTCGGCGGCTCCCAGGTCCTCGATGGGCTCGGCCTCGCTGCCCTTGAAGATGATGTACGTCACGTCGGACGCGGCACCGCCCCCGTGCGGGTCGGCCGGGACGCCGAGCGCCTTCGCGGCGGCGTAGGACGCCTCGCCGATGAGGTCACGCGGGCCGATGTCGCCGACGACCGCGTAGCGCACCCGGTCCCCGTGGACGAGGACGGCGAGCGATCCGCCGCGCACGCCGTCCTCGCGGTGGTCCCAGATGTCGCTCGGCTCGGGCACGACGACGTAGGGCAGGCGTTCGGCGTCCAGCGGGCGGCCGTCCGACCCGGTGAACGCGGTGGCGGGGCTGAAGTGCGGGTCGCTGCGACTGTTGCACCGGTCGCCGGGCACCCCGTCGCAGTCGACGTCCAGGTCGGCCTTCCAGTACACGGCATCACGCTTGCCGCAGACCGGGATGTCCGCCGGCGACCCGGAGTCCTTGCGGTAGCGCCCGCGCGAGACGGGCGTGCAGTCCCGTAACTCGGCCAGCAGGTCGGCGGCGCGGACGGGCGCCTCTCGCCCGCTTCCCTTCGGGCGGGCACCCGCCCCGGGGCCCGGCCCGACCCGAAACGGGGGAACGGGCGGCCCGGCCGGGCGGTCCGGGACCGGTCCGATCCGGACTCCGGACCGGTTCGCGCGCCCCGGGACGTCCTGGGACCGGTCGTCGGCCAGATGCCGCGCCGGGAGGTCGGCGCGGAGCGGGTGCGGAGCGTCGGGGAACGCCGTGGGGGCGATCAGGGCGGCACTGGCCGCGACCAGCGTCAGCGACTGGACACGCACGATGTGGCCTCTCCTGGGGGACATGGGCGGGCACTCGGCCCCATCTGTCCCCGATTCGGCCGTGCGGCCACCTTTCACAGGGCCAGACGGTGCACGCCCCGTCCTCCGCGCCCGCGTCAGGGGTGCGCGACCGGGGGCGGGCGGGGCGGGCCTGTTCCGGCTCCCGGCCCGCCCCGCCACCCGCGCCGGCACGGGATCCGCGACGACAGCGGTCCGCGCCACCGGCCCGAACCCACCCAGACTCCTCCGGCCTCTTTCGGGGCGACATCTGTGACGGCCCTCTTGATGTGATCGCGTCACGGGCGTCATATTGGTCCGGACCATTGCCGTCGCATCGAATCGGACCGACGCCCCACCGGAGGCTGAGCCGTGCGAGACGTACCCGTTCCCGCTGTTCCCGCTCCCGCCGCCGTCCCCGGGGTGTTCCTGCGCCGGTGCGCCCTGCCTCTGCTCTGCGGCGCGGCCGTCCTGCTGACCTCTTGCGGCACCGGCGCGGGCGGGGAGGGGGAGGCCGGTGGGCTGCCCGGCGTGCCCATGGGCGTCACCGCCGAGGCGGGCAGCGCGACGACGGTGCACGTGATGTGGAACGCGCTGGACGGGGCCGAGACCTACGAGGTGTACCGCGGCGGCACGTTGGTGAAGAAGGTGCCGGCGTCCGCGCGCATGGTGGACGTCACCCGGCTGCGCCCCTCGACGGCGTACGCCTTCGCCGTGCGGGCGCGCGACGCCGACGGGCGGCTCGGACCGCGCAGCCGGGAGGTGCGGGCGACCACGCCGGCCGCCGTGTCGGACGACTCGGCCCCGACCCGCCCGGAGGACGCCAAGGGCCGGGCGGCGGGTGGCCGGGCCGTCCAGCTCACCTGGTCCGCCGCGAAGGACGACCGCAAGGTGGCCTCGTACGACGTCTACCAGGGCGACACGAAGGTGCACAGCGTCGGCGGCTCCCAGACGGCGGCGGTGGTCACGGGGCTACGGCCGGGCACTCGTTACGCCTTCACGGTGCGGGCGCGGGACGCCGCCGACAACGTCTCCCCCGCCAGTGCGGTCGTCCGGCTCTCCACCCCGGGGTCCGACGACGGCCGCGCCCCCGCGCCCACGGATCTGCGCGCGGCCTCCCATCTCGCCGACGGGGCGTACCACCTCGACCTCACCTGGGTACCGCCTTACTGCGGAAGTACAGGCGGGACCTGCGGAAAGGCGCAGCGTGGGGACCCGGTCACCGAGTACCAGATCCACCTGGACGGCCGTCCGGCGACCTCCCTGGTCTACGGCGCCGAAGCGCCGCGCGACCTGGCCGAGTACAGCTTCTACGCGGGCCGGAAGGCCGGTGTCACGCACCGGGTGCGGATCCGGGCCAAGCTGGCCGACGGCACCTGGGGCGGCTTCTCGCAGGAACGGAAGGTCACGTTGGGCGCGGGCGGCTGACGTACGTCCGGCTCAGACCGGGCGAGTTCAGAAGGCCGTCAGAAGCCCGCCCCGACGGAGGCTTGCGGACCTCCAGCGGGGCGGGCGCCTTGAGAGCCCGAAGCACGGACATGACGAACCGTCACGAAAAGCGCCAGGGCTGGCGCTGACATCTGAACATGCACCCTCCACTTTTGTCGAGTGCCTAATGATCACCCGGACTGGATCACCGAAGGGCGCCGGGCGCTGGGCGAACGCATCGCGGACATGCGCGCCGCCGCGCACTACACCCAGGAGTCCTTCTGCGAGGCGACCGGGCTGAGCCGGCGCAACCTCCAGCGCATCGAACGAGGGGAAGCCGATCCCCGCTTCAGCGAGCTCATGCGCATAGCCGCCGCACTCGACACGCGGGTGACCGTCCTCATCAACGACTGACACAGGAAGGCCCCGCCCATCTGCCCTTGGGGGGGGAGCAGACGAGCGGGGCCGCTCTGGTGGGCGCCGTCAGAGCACCGCGCGCCACTTCCCTCTGGCGAGGCGGGTCTCCCCCTCCGGCGTGATCAGGACGCGCGCGCCCCGCGCCGGCAGTTCGCCGTGCTGGAGCCAGTACGCCCGGATGCCGTCCAGGATGTCCCACAGGCGCCGCGGGCCGCCCTGGTGGACGGTGGGCGCCTCGCTGCCTACGGACGTGGCCCGGGCCCATGACCCATCGGCGTGAGCCATGACGGCAGTGCGCCGGTGGCCGTCGTCCCGATAGGCGTGCTCGATGCCCGGTGCCACGATGCCGAGCATCGAGTCGAGATCCCACGCGTTGGCCACGTCGACGACCGGATAGGTGCCGGCGGTGACCTCCTCGCCGTCGATCTCGTGCGCGGCGGCCAGCAACCCGAAGGAGCCGGGAGGGTAGTTCTCGCCGTGGCGGGCGTGCATGAACCCTGCCCGGTCCCACTCCACGCGGCCGACGGCGGCCCCGTCCGCCCGTTTGTCCGCGGTGAGGATCAGCGACGTCCCGGCGATCGTGGTGACCAGCCGGCCACCGGTACACAGTCCGGTCAGCCAGCTGGCGGGCACGGTGCGTACCGCGACGGTGGCCACGATCCGGTCGAACTTTCCGGCCTTCGCCGGCAGCGGCCCGGTCGCGTCGACGGCCTCCACGGTGGGGTGCAGGCCGATCGTGGCGAGACGGTCGCGTGCCGCGTCCACCAGGTAGGGGTCGACGTCGATGCTCGTCACGGCGTCAGCTCCGAGCCGGTGCACGGCGAGCGCGGTCCCGTAGCCGCTGCCGGTGCCGACGTCGAGCAGCTCGTCACCGTCGTCGATCCGAGCGTGCTGGAACATGCGCACGACGAGGCTGGGCAGCGTCGCGGAGGACGTCGGCCGACCCGTCGGGTGGTCGTCCGGCTTCGCCTGGTCGGCGTGCAGCGCGCCGACGCGGGTGACCAGCGAGCGGTCGGCGTAGGCGGCCGGGTACCACTGGTCCTCGTTGACCGGGTCGCGCAACTCCCAGCGGCCGCCCTCGGCTTCCCACCAGGCGGGCACGAAGACGTGGCGTGGGGTGCGTGCCACCGCGCCCCGCCAGCGCGAGGACCGGTGGGTCACTCGGCTGGCGAGGTCGGCGGCTGAGGATTCCCAGATCACGCGGTCACTCCGAGGCTGGGCGTCGGGTCCGGGGCGTAGTAGGCAGGATCGCACGCCTCGGTGTTCGCCGGGTCGCAGTCGCCGGAGTCGTCCGGCGGGCAGGCCGCGCGCGGCATGGGCACGGCGTCGGTGAGCTGCTGCCACCGGTCGCTGTCGAGGATGTCGGCCAGGCGCTGCTCGCGGACGTTCCCGGCCACGAGGAACCGGGACAGGATGCACCCGGACACGGCGCCGTCGGGGTCGACGGACACCCGGTAGCGGAAGCAGTTCCCGCACAGTTCGCCCGTGCTCGGGATCGTCGCGGCCTGGTCGGCGGCGCGGCCCACCTTGCGGACGCGGTCGACCTTGATGCTGGTCACCCCGAGCCGGCGCAGCTCGTCTTGCGCCTGGTCGACGCGCTGCCCTTCGAGGACGTCGACGATGCCGACCCGCAGCGGGATGCCGCGCCGGACCGCTTCGACGATGTTGTCGCGGGTCCGCCGGTAGCTGCCCGGCCCGCGGGTGATCTCCTCGTGCTGCTGCGCCTGGTCGCTGTAGTAGCTGGTGGCCAGACACACGCCGGGCTGCGAGAACGCCGACCACAGGCCGGGCCGGACGTGGGCGAGGTTGGAGTACACCTCCACGCGCAGGCCGGCGGCCAGGGCGTGGTCGATGTACTGCGGCAGGTAGGGCGTGAGGGTCGGCTCGCCGCCGATGAACTGGACGGCGGGGATGCCGAGGCGCGCGATGTCGGTGATGACACGCTCCCAGTCCTCGCGCGTCATGGTGCCGCTGCTGGCCTTCGGGCCGGAGCTGGTGCAGCAGTGCGTGCACTGGAGCTGGCAGCGTCCCGTGATCTCCAGTTCGACGGAGCGAATGCCCGCGATCGGGGTGGTGGCAGTCGTCATTCAGTCCTCCAGGAGGTGGTGAACGTGGGCCCGCCCCGGGCGCTCGACCTGTCCAGGGTTGGGGGCTCGGGGCGGGTGTCTTGGGACCCGCCCCGCCAGCGGCTTGCGTTCCGCTGGCGGGACGGGCGTTCATCGGGTGCGACCCTGACCCGGCGGTCGCCCGGGGCCCCGTACGCCGGGGCAGGCGGGGCGGTCAGCCGCCCTGGGGGAAGACCCGCGCGAGCAGGATGCGGGCCAGCGCGCGGACGGCCACCGGGTGCATCCCCAGCTGGCCGGCGTGAGCGCGGTGCGCCCACACGTTCCAGCCGGGCCCGGAGTTGCCGGCCTCCTGCGCCACCAGGACCGCGTCGCCCGGGTCAGTGATCGGCTCGTCGCAGTACCGGCAGACGCGCACCTCGGGCGTCACCGGGACTCGCCGCTCATGCTCTCGTGGTGGTCGCAGAGGGCGGTGAGGACCCGGGCCAGGCGCCGGGCGTAGGCGAGCGGCCCACCGGGGCGCGGCAGCGGCTCCGCCTGGAGCTTGCGGCGGGCCTCGCCGACGCAGGCGAGCGTGCAGTACCGCGCGATGCTGTCCGGCTCCCCGACCGCGTCCTCCACGACCGGGATCAGCCGTTCCAAGTGGCCGCGCAGGTCCTTGATCGCCGCCGTTGCCGCGTCCTCCGCCTCCAGCTCTACGGGGCTCCCACCGTCGGGAAGGAGCACTGCATGCACGGTCTTGCGCATGGCCTCCAGGTCGACGGGAGCGGGCGCCTTGCTCTTCTCGATGGCGCTCACCGGGTCGCTGCCCGTTCGGCACGGTGGCGCGGGCACGTGCAGGGCGGGTAGGCGTCATTCTTCGGCGGCAGCTTCTTCCTGCTCCCGACGTTCACCGTGCCGCGGTCCTCGGTGACCGCGCCGGCCTGGTTCACCCGGTAGACGTGCAGGGTCATCTTGACGCCTGGCTTTCGCGGGGCGGTAGGTTTCATGGTGTCGGCGCTCCTCGCAGCGTTGGCCACGCCCCGGGAGGCCTCCACCTCGCCGGGGTCTTCTCATGCCACCGTGCTCCTCACCTCCAGAACCCGCAATAGAATCTGCCAGGAACCAGCCTGAGTTGAAGAATTGGCACATGCCACGGCGTGCGCATGGCTTCCGCTATGCGCACGAGTCGTGGAGAGTTGAACCCAACGCAGGGACCATGCGCACATGCGCGGGATTGGAGGGCACATGGCGGCGAAACCTCAGCCAACCGCCAGGCGCATCGGACTCGGCCACGAGCTACGCCAGTTACGCAAGGCCGCCGGACTGACCATCGCCCAGGCCGTAGAAGGGCTGTCGGTCGACGAGAGCACGCTCCAGCGCGTCGAGACCGGCTGGAAGTCCCTCCGACAGGCCGGCTACCTGCGCGAGCTGCTGGAGCGCTACGGCATCACCGACGATGCCCAAGTGGACCGGCTGGTCGCGCTCCAGCGCGAAGCATCCAGCCGGGAATGGTGGGCCGACGGCAGCACCAACATGCTGTCGGGCATGCCCAGGTTCCTCGGGATCGAGGCAGCCGCCCGGGAGATCCGGGCCTTCCACCCGACCGTCATCCCCGGTCTCCTCCAGACCAGGGACTACGCCCAAGCTGTCCACGAGCTGCACAAGCACATCGACGAAACCACATCCGAATTCGTCGACCAGAGCATGCAGCTCCGCATGAAGAGGAAGGAGGCACTGACACGCAAGGACGACCCCGTCAAGCTCTGGGCGGTCCTCAACGAGCCCGCCCTGCGCTATCCCGTCGGCACCGCCGACGTGATGCGTGAGCAGTACGGCGAACTCACCCAGCTGGCCGAGCTGGAGAACGTCACCATACAAATCCTGCCCGCCGGGGAACGGGGCTACGTGGCCTTCCACGACGTCAACATCATGGTCCTCGAAGACGGTCTGCCAATGACCATCCAGAGCGACACCGCGATGAGGACCGTCGCCGTCACGGACAAGCCGCGAGAAGTCGGCCGGTTCTCCCGCATGTTCGAAGCCATGTCGTCGAACGCTTTTCCCCCACGGGACACTCCGAAGATCCTGCACCAGCTATCGCGAGAGATCACAGAATGAACGATCTGCCTACCACGATCACGGCAACCGATCTGGAGGGCGTGGACTGGGTCAAGTCCTCCTACAGCAACAACGGCGGCAACTGCGTTGAGGTCGCCGACCTCACCGGCGCGGTCGCTCTGCGCGACTCCAAGCAGTCCGACGGGCCCGCCCTGATTCTCCCCGCCGACTCGTTCGGCTCCTTCATCACCGGCGTGCGCGAAGGCGGCTTCGACGCCTGACGCCGCATGAACTGTGACCCGCTCCAACCGAACTGGAGCGGGTCACTTTCATCACCACGCTACGTCAGACACGCCCGGGCACACGATTAAGCCCCCGCTGAGGGGCACACAGCGGGGGCAGCGGCGCCACGTCCACCTGGGAAGCGACACGGGGCACCAGCCCACCGCCCCCGGGAGGTGCCGGTCCCTTGCGGAGCGCACCGGTGAGGCGGTGGGGCGACCACAATGCGCCACCCTGGCCAGAAGGCACAAGACCCTGGACATGCCGAGCTACTCGCCCGCCCCAGACACGAGCGGGGCGCACACTGAGCCCATGGCTATCTACAACTGCCCCGCAACGATCATCGCGGACGGTAACGAGATCTCTGTCGAGGCATCGCTGGGCAGCAGCCACGACGGGACCTTCCGCAGTTGGGAGGGCAGTGTGGAAGCGACGGAGGACGGTGAGGACTTTTACGACGTCATGATCAGTGACGACGTGAAGATTCGGATGCCGGATGGCAGAGAGGGAGTCGTCGTGCCCACGTACACATCGGTGGGCTCAGGCCGCTTGGATGTCACGGGCAGCGGGCCTGCTCCGTTCTGATACAAGACGACGTCCCGCCGCCCGAAGGCGGCGGGCACGGGTGGCTGGACTATGAAGCTGGCTCGTACGTCACGGTCTGGTCGGGGCAGCCCATGGCGACTTCCCGCAGCGCTGCTGCTTCGGCTTGGTCGGCTGAGAGGGTCCAGCGGAGCTTCGTGCCCACCCACTCAGCGACGTAGCGGCAGTGCACTGCGGCGGCGGGCGGCAGCCATTGGGCCGGGTCTTGATCAGCCTTGCTCCGGTTGGAGCGGGCGGTGACAGCCACCAGGCTCGCCTCGGCGCCCTGGTCGTTGGCGTAGGCCTCGCGGCGTTCCGGCGTCCAGCCGGATGCTCCGCTGTCCCATGCCTCAGCGAGCGGCCCCATGTGGTCGAGGTCCGCGCTGGACGCGGACGTGATCCAGGTCTGGTCGTAGTACGACCACCATCGGCCACCCGTAATGCGGCACCGGGGCCCGACGGTGGGTGGTTCGACAGCCTCGGAGATCAGCACCTCGGAGCGGGTGTGGCACCCGTCGGCGGGATCTTCGCCGGAATTCCAGTGGCGGAAGAGGTCGCGGTCGTAGCCGGTGCGGTCCTCGGTGGCCACCGTCAGTCTGTCGATGGCTGCGGTCAGTGGGATGGTCTCTGCCGCGTGGGCGGGCGTGGAGACGGTGAGAGGCAAGACGGCGAGGGAGGCCACGGTCAGGCCGCGCAACACTGCGTTCAGCATGCTCTGTTGATAGCGGCATGAGTAGGGGCGCAGTCAGGCGCATTCCCAGTGCGCCGCCCGTGTGGGTGGAATGGTCGTACTGGAGAAACGAAACGCCCCCGCCGCCCTCGGGCGGCGGGGGCTGGCTGTAGACCTCTACGTGCCGTCAGGCCAGGAACAGAGCGATCACCGTGGCGACTACGGCGGCTACAGCGGCGAGGGCGCCGATCTGCGCGAGGGGCCATCGGCCCTTGTTCAGCTCGTCGATCTGCTTCTGGAGATCCTCGATCTCCTTGTCCATGTCGACGCGCAGCTGGCGGACGTCGGCGTCGGTGCGGTTCGTTCGCTCCACGAGGACACCGAGGGTGCCCTTGATCTGCTCCAGGCCCGTGTGGATCTCCCCTCGTAGCTGCGCCAGCTCGACTGCCACGTTGGTCGTCGGGTCCGGAGCGGCGGTCATGCCGAGTCCGCCGGCTTCCGGTTCGGCACCGCCCACGTGAGGCCGAGCGCCCCGAGGACGGCCAGGACGACGGTGACACCCTCTCCCGTCGTCAGTGTGCCGTTCTGCACGGCGGTGCCCAGCGCCGCGGTGCCGGCCGCGGCGCCGGCGACAGCAGCCTTCCAGTAGCGCGAGATCCTCATGACGCCTCCCAGTACAGGCCGCGCACCTTGACGTCCCCGACCTCGATCGGGGTCTGGTCGCTGGAGTCGGCCGGGTAGTAGATGAACTCGAAGCGGAGTCGCTCGTTGGCGACGATCGAACCGCTGTTGGAGAAGTCCGGGAACGAGCGGCCGTCGGTGCCGACCCGTTCGACGATCGGCGCGTTCCAGCGGGAGCCGTCCGGACGCAGGTGGTAGAAGCGACCCTGGAGCGTGGAGCCCGGCGGGACGGCCGCCTGGACGAAGGCCGTGGCCTGGTAGTGGGACGCCCCGGTCAGCAGGTCGGCGCCTTCGACGCTGAGGGTCTTCCACTTCCGGGGCGTGATCTGCTGGGCGTCGGCGACGTGCCGGCCGATCGCTCGCGGCATGTCTTCCTCCTCGGGATCGCCGGGTGTCCAGCCGGCGGGGTGGGTGAGGCGTTCTTCGACCCGGGCGCGCATCCCGCTCATGGTGAAGCCGCGCGGGTCGACCTTTCCGGGCTGCCACTCCAGGTGACCGATCACCGAGCGTTCGTTCCAGCCGTGGTGCCGGCAGACCGCGGCGGCCGCGCGCTCGATCGCGTCCAACTGCGCCGCCGGCCAGGGGTCGTCGCCGTCGCCCAGGTTTTCGCACTCGAAGCCGTAGAAGTGCCGGTTTCCGTCGGTGTTCGACTCGTTGTCCGCCGGTAGTGGAGTCTCGTTGATGACGGCGCGCAGGACGTCGTCGTCGCCCAGGCCGGCGTGGTTGGCGCGGCCGTAGCCGACCAGGTGCACGCGGCCGTCCTTGGTGATGACGCCGTGGCACAGGGGGCCGGGCAGACCCTCGTAGCCCTTGCGGCAGATCTCCACGGTGCGGGCGCTGCCCTTGGTCACGGTGTGGTGGATCATCACGCCGTTGACGGGTCCGAAGGGGCCCTTGTGGTTGCGGTTGTGGTTTCGCCAGTCGCCGACTTCGACGACGACCAGGCCCTCGTCGCGGAGCGCCTGGCGGAGGCTGCCGGCGGTCATGGGGTTGGCCATCACACACGCTCCGGCCAGGACCAGGTGCCGGGCTGGTCACCCGGGAGACGGGAGGTCGCCCACACGGGCGGGTCCTGTCCGTCCAGGAGCACGCGGAGGTTGACGGCGGCGTCGGGGCCGCCGGACCGGACGCGGACGACGACGGCCGGGTACTGCTGCCCGGCCTCAACGTGGTTGCCGGTCAGGCCGGACTGCACGCGCTGGTGGGCGATGTGCCGGGCGTCGTCCTCGCTGAGCCGGTACATCACAGTGCGGCCCGGGCTGGGTGGCTGGGGCATCGGTTCCTCCTTCTGCCGGTCAGGCGGGGATCCACTCGCCGCCTCGAACGAAGCCGTGGGTTCCGCAGCAGCGCCACAGCAGGGACGGCTCAAGGTGCAACGGCTCGCGGGAGACCAGGCGGTGGTCGGGCGCGGCCTGCGCCTGCCAGCGGCCCTGCTGCGGGCACCAGTGCCAGAACCAGGGGTTCGGGTCGGTGAGGTCGGCCGTGAGGTGCGGGGGCACCCAGCCGTACGCGATATTCGCGGCCAGCTGATGGACCTCGGTCCACCAGTCGCACCACTGCGTGGGCGGGGCACTGCGGTCGGTGAAGCCCACGATCACAGCACGGTGATCATGTCGGCCTTGCGGATGATGGACTCGCCGGGCCGGGTATCGACGCCCTCGGTCTGTACGAGGACCCACCGCTGGTAGGTGCCGGCCACGAGCGCCAAGTCCGCGCCGACGGCCGGGCCGATCAGGGCGACGACATCGATGACGCCGTCCTGGGCGAGCGGCCCGTCCGGGTCGGCGACGCCGTTGACGAGCTGCACCGTGGTGAAGTCGGCGACCGCAGGAATCTCTTGCAGGTCGGTGGTGTGGTAGACGCCGACCGCAGTGACCTGCGTCGGCCCGCCCCGCGTGAACGTCAGCGCGTTGGACGTGTACTCGGTCGCGGTGCTGTACAGCTCAACCGGCATGTCAGGGCTCCCTCTCCAGGATGGTCTCCGCCACGTCGGGGCTGAGGACGGTGGCGCCGACACCGAGCGCTGCTATGCGGGTCGGGCCGACCGACACGGTGACGTCTTCCGCGCTGGACTCGAAATGCCCGGCGGCCGCGAGGCCCACGCCTCCGAGGACACCGGCGAGGCTCGTGCGGCTGACAATCCGGCCAGCGCCGGAGGCCTGCGGTCCACCGAGCGCCAGCGCCCCGGAAGCGGCTGACGACAGGTCGCCTCCGAGTTGCGCGCTGGCTCCCCCGGGGGCGGCGTTGAGGCTGCCGGACAGGGTGTTGGTGGCGACGCCGACGGTCTGCATGCGCATCTCGCCGCCGCCGGACCCGGAGAAGTAGCCGTTGACGAAGTGGACCTGGACGTTGCTCAGGTCCCAGGCGGGCAGGTTCTCGATGCCGGCGCCGCCGCCGAAGGGGTTGACCCAGGTGGCCCCGTCGGCGGACGTCTCGAAGTGCATCTGGGTGGCGGTCGTACGGATGCGGCACCAGCGGTGGTCGGTGCTGTTCCACGGCAGGAACCCGTCGTCGGCGCCGACGAAGTAGCCGAGGCTGGTGGAGAACCGGCCGTAGTGGATTTCCTGGCCGGTCACGCCGTTGCCGATCGAGCAGTACTGTTCGACGCCCGCGACGGCGCTGCCCGTGAACGTCCACTCCCAGGTGAAGGTGTCCTCCTGGAAGTCCCGGGAGGGCGGGGTGAAGCCCATGAAGTGGTAGTCGGTGGACGCGGTGATCGCCGCGTACCCGTTGCCGGCCGACTGGGAGACGCCGACGCTGTTGTCGTTCCACAGGCCGGTGTTGAGGGCGGCAGCGTCGAAGGCGTCGAAGAGTGTGGAGAGCTTGGCCACGGTCGCCTCAGCCGGAGGCGGGGATCGAGAGCGTGCCGTCGGTGATCTCCACGTCCAGGCCGGTGCTGACCGTGGTGGTGTTGACGACCAGGTCGGCGCTGGACACGCCGACGCTGCCGTCGATGCGGGCTACCCCGGCAGAGTCGAGGATGCGGAACCAGGTTGCCGTCCCGTCGGCGACGGCGGTCACCGACAGCGGGGTCCCGGCCAGGGCCGCGGATCCGCCGGAGGAGGCGGCGAAGGCCGTGGCCGCGAGCGTCACTTCGGCGAGCAGGGTGCCGGTCGCGGTCGCGTCGGGCCCGGCGGGCTGTGTGCCGGAGCGGATCTGCAACTTGCCGCCGGCAGCGCCTGCGTCGACCAGCGCGGTGATCGCGTCGGCGGCGGCGTTGCGAGCGGCACCGGAGATGAAGACGGTCATGGGGCCCTCTCAGAAGTAGGTGGTGACGATGCAAATGCCGTCGGCGCCGTCGCCGCCGTTCGTCGCGCTGTTGGCTGCGGTGCCGGATACAGCGCCGCCCCCGCCGCCGCCGTAGCGGCCTTCGTCCTGGGCGCTGGTGCCGGGCGCGGCCCCGGAGGTGATCGCTGTTGCGCGCTGCTGGGTGCCGTACAGTCCGGCGCCGCCGTAGCCGGTGGTTGCGGGGGATGCGTCGACGACCACACCGTTGCCGCCGTCGCCGCCGCGGACCAACAGGTCGCCGGCGGTACCCACTCCGGCATCGCCACCGGCGACGGCTCGCGTCGTCGTTGCCTCGATCCCGGCGAAGCCACCGCTGCCGCCGGCCGCGACCACGGTCGACCCGAACGATGTGGAGCTCCCGGTGTTGCCGTTGTTCCCGCCGGCCGCGCCGCCGGTGCCGCCCGCGCCGATGACCACGGTGACGGTGTCGCCGACCGAGGCTGCTGGGATCATGGATTCGGCGTAGCCGCCGCCCCCGCCGCCGCCCGCGCACGCCGACTCCGTGGAGCTGGTGGCAGGCACGCCGCCTCCCCCGCCTCCCCCGCCGACGACTTGGACGTGCATCCACTTCGCGGCGTCTGGCTTGGTCCAGGTCCCGGAGACGGTGAAGATCTCCCGCTGGGGCATGCCCAGCTGCGGGTTGATCGACCCGGCCATGGTCGCGAAGTGCTCCCACAGGCGGGTGTTGTCGGTGCTGGTCGGGTAGACGATCCCGTTGGACGTCGTGTCGCTCAACTGCCTCTCCTCCACGAGATCGTGAGAGCCCAGGCCGCCGACCAGGAGGCCCGCCCGGCGAACTTCAGATACGGGCTGTCCGAGTTGACCGTCATGGCGATGCCGCCGCGAGTGCCGTCGACCATGGCCTGCGCCCACGACTTGGGGATCTCGAACTTGCTGATGGACTGGTTCGGCTTCAGTCGGGGCCCGGCGCCGGTCTCGTTCAGCGTCGGCTCGTTGAACTGCGGGGTGGATTGCGTGACCAGACGCAGCGTGGGCGCCCGGGCGGCGAAGTCCCCGCCAGACAGGCGGCGCAGCCTCAGCGTGGCCTTGGTGACCTTGGCCCCTTCGATCGAGCGGGGCCGGGAGCCGTAGAAGGCAACGCCGGTGTTGCGGCCGTGCGCGCTGCCGCTGTAGCGGCCCTGGTAGGTGTCGGTGTTCGTCGGCGATCCGACGTCCGTGCGCCAGCGGCCATCGCGCCACGTGGACGTGGCGACGGGCAGGATCAGGAGAGTGCCACCGGTGATGGTGGGCTTCGGGTCGGGGGCGTCGTCCCCGCTGGGGACCTCGGGCGTCTCGTCAGGTCCCTGCTCCGGCGGGGCCGGGGGCGTGTTGGGGTTGGCCTGGAGAACGGCCTGGACGAAGTAGGTGGACAAGCTGCGGGTGATGAGCAGCGCGTCCCCGGCCGCGACGGTGAGACCGGCGATGACGCGGGCGGTGATTCGGATGCCGGCAACGTCGACCAGGCAGGCCCCGCCGGACACAGCACTGCGGGCGGTGCCCACGATGCTGCCGTACCCGGCCAGGCTGACCCGGTTGTCCGCGAAGTTCGCCATCAGAGCGGCACCCGGACCGTGGCCGTCATCTGCCCCGGCGTGAACGGCAGCGTCAGCGTTTCCACGGTCCCCGGCGCGCCGGTCAGGCTGTTGTTCGTGAGGGCGACGGTGTCACCGACCTGGAGGCCGGGGTGCGGGACCATCGTCACCTCCAGGCGCCGGTCGGCGTTACGGCGTAGCCGGATGAGCGTGGTCTGCGCTGCCTTGCGGCATTGCTCGATCGTCTTGAGCAGGGGCGAGGAATAGAAGTAGGGCACGGGCAGAGGGCTGAAGGCCCCGCCGACCTGATAGGGGCTGGTCTGGTCGTAGACGGTGCCTCGAAGCTGGGTTCCCTCGGTGTCCTCGCCCTGGGCGACGACGACGTTGAACGCGCCGTCGCGGCTGCTGGAGCCCTGCCAGCGCATCACCGTGCCGCCCTGCCCGTCGGTCAGCGCGAGTACCGGAGTCCCCAGATCGACCACGGGCTCGATGAGCAGGTAGCCGTCCTCGTGCATCCGCGCGTCCGCCGGCCAGGCGAGCAGTACCTCGGTGAGTGCCGCGCGCCTGTCCTGGTCCCACTGCATGGCGAGGGGCACGTCGCGGTCGACGAGCGTGGAGTCGAAGACGACCGTGAGCGCAGGTTCGACCAGGCCGCGCACCGTGGAGACGAGCGTGTCCCCGGCGGCCGGCTGGTAGGGGGCGACGAACTTGGCCTCCTCGATGAGTGCGAGCAGACCCTGGGCGGTGACGGTGACCTGGTCGCCCTCCGCGCGCGAGTCGGTGATGAGGAACCAGCCTCGGTCGATCCACTCCATGCCGGCGCCGATATCGACGCCGTACGCGATGTGCAGCTGCTGCCCGAACGCGGCCAGCGGGTGATCCGGGTTGCTGTCGGGGTCCCAGTCGATGCCGCGGTCCCTGCGGGGGACGGTGAGGGTGACGCGCTCGGGGACGGTGAGGGATCGGTCGCGGGTCTCGGAGCCGTCCGAGATCGGCACATCGTCGGCCAGGAGTTCGCCGCCGCGCCAGGATGAGACGCGGATCTCCATGACGTAGCTGCGCTGGGTGATGGCGAGCGCTTCGGCGGAGAGGTCCAGCACGTCAGCCGCCGAAGTCGTAGATCGCGATGTCGAGCAGGTTGCCCGGCGTGAAGAAGTCAGCGAGGTCCTGGAGGGTGGAGAAGTTCGCGGCCAGGTCCTCAAGGGTGAAGCCGGCGGCTTCGAGGACGTCAGGCCAGGCTTCGACCTTGACGACGTCCAGAGTCCAGAAGGTGATCTCGTCGAACCAGCGGGGGGCCTCAGCGTCTTGGGGCACGGCGTAGTGGCCGTCCAGGCGCGGCGTGTGCACGGCCTTGCGGATGAGGACGATGCCTTCGGTGGCGTCCTCCAGGGTGGCGTTGAGGGCGTCGCCTGCCTCGTCAGTGAGGGTGCGTAGCGTGATCTGCCCGGACGGCCCTGACCGCTTGCGGCTCACGACGACCATGCGGCCGCCGACGTTGAAGACGGTGGCGTCCCGGTTGCGCTGCTTCTCCGGGTAGGTCTGGAGCGTCACCGAGGCGCCGACGCCGCGCACCGCGTCCGAGATGACGTCGGAGTCGACGACCGAGGTGATCGCCTCGGACGTGACCTCGTTCTCGTCTCCGAGGCTGTCGACCAGGCGGGCGGTGTAGGTGACGGGCACCCCGAACGGCTGTTCCGCGTCGACGCGAACGATGGCCGTCTGGCCGGTGGCGTCGATACCGACCGCGCCGCGGAGCGCCGTACGGTCGCTGCCGACGTTCCGGTACAGGCTCGCGGTGGCGACGTCCCCGGCAAGCAGTTCGGACACGACGATCTGGATTCGCGGCGGGAACACGGACTGCTCCGTCAGCGTGATGACGCCCTTGGGCACGTCCTCCCGCAGTCGCAGTACGCCGGCGGCGCCCGGAGACGCGGCCGACAGGGTCGCCAACACCGTCGGCGCCTGGGCGGCCGCGCCCGACGTCACCGAGCAGTACGCCTGGGCGTTGCGGACGCCGTAGCCGCTGAGCTGGCCTCCGTCGCCCGACTCGGTTACCGACCCGAAGGTGACACCGGTCGCGGTGACCGTGTGCGCCGACACTCCGGCGGATGTGTTCGGTGCCGCGTAGCCGAGGATGGCGAAGTCGCCGGGCCGCCACGTCACCGTGTCGGCGCAGGCTGCCGAGAAACCGGTCCCCGACGACGTGTCCTCGCCGAACGACGCAGACCACAGCCATCCCGTACCGGCGGACCGCTCCAGCACCCAGATCCGGCCCGAGAGGACCGACCCCGTCGACCCGGCCGGGATGCTGGTGGTGGGTGCCGCGTCGCCGCCGTCCAGGACCCGCACGAACCACGTGAGCCGGCGCGGCCCGGCTCCGGAGGCGAACGTGCCTCCGCCTCCGGAGAACGTGCCCACCCGGGTCCACCCGGACGGCGTGGACGGGACCGCATCGTCGGCGTGGCCGCTGGTGACCTGAAGGACCGCGAGCCGCCCCGCCGTCGCCCCCGACCCGTACCCGGGGGTGATCGTGTCCTCGTGGCCGACCCCGGCCCCCGTCGACACGTGCGAGATGCCCATCAGCCGACCACCCTTCCCACCTTCTGCCGGTAGGCGGCTTCGTCCTGCGCCTCGCGGATCAACGGCCGCACGGTGCCGCGGATCACCCCGAGCAGCTCGCCGGAGTCGAGGACCAGCTGGCCGGTGAACTCGCCGCCGACCGGGGCCGGCGCGGGAGCCGCGACCGCCGATGCCACGGTCGATGCCGGTGCGCTGCGCGGCATCGCGACGGCGGGGGCCCGCATAGCGTTGAGCACGTCGAACATGCGCACGCCGTACTTGGCGACGGCCGCCGCCTTGATGACGTACTCGCCGTTGGACAACCACGGGGCCGGAACGCTGTCGGAGGTGCCGGTGCCCGGGCCGCGGACCAGGCCTCCCGTGTCGTAGTGGGTGCGGAAGCCACTACCCGTGTACAGGCCGCCTGTCGCGCCCACGATGTCGTGCTGGGAGCGGCCGGTCAGATACTGGGTCACGTACCGGGTGGTGATGGTCAGCGTCGTGTTCTTGCTCGCGGGCAGGGAGTTGATCTGCCCCTGAGCTGACCGGATCTTCGACCGCCAGTCGTCGATGTTCGCGGTGAGCTGAGCCTTCTTGCTGCCCTTGGCGGTCTTCAGCTGGTGTTCGGCCTGAGAGACCCGGGCGCGCCACACGGCGATGTCGGCGGTGAGCTTCGCCTTCTTGTCGTCCTTGGCCGTGATGAGCTGTCGTTCGGCCTGTGCGACCTGCGTCTTCCAGTTGAGGATGTCGGCGGTGAGCTTGGCCTTCTTGTCGCCCTTGGCGGTCTTGAGCTGCTTCTCCGCCTCGGAGATCTTCGTCTTCCAGTCGGTGATGTCCGCCTTCAGCATCGCCGTCTTGTTCGGCGTCTTCAGGATCTGGGCGGCCAGCTTCTCCGCCTCGGTCCGGGTGAGGCCCATCTGCATCGCGTTCTTGACCAGCTGCTGGCGGCCGCGCTCGTAGATGCCGATGGCGCCCTGCCACGAACCGGTGGACTCGCGGTTCGCTGAGGCGGCCTCGTCGGTCTTCTGCGCCAGGTCCTGGAGAGCGGTCGCCGCCGCCTGCGCCTTGGGGCTGTTGAGGTCCAGCTGACCGTTCACGTAGCTCAGCGAGCCGGCGTTCTCCTTCGCCGCTTTCGCGGCGGCGTCGACGCTGGCTTCGAACGCGATCATCCCTCCGAGGCCCTGCCGCTGCACGTCGTTGAGGGCGACGATGCTCTGTCGAAGGCCGTCGGCGGACAGCTTCTGCGCAGCGAGCGCCTGCTGAGTCTTGCGTGCCTGCTCGCCGAACAGCCCCATGGACTGCGCGGTGAGTTCCGCTTCGAGCCGCTGGTCAGCGAGCGCGCTGTTGTAGTCGTCCAGCTGCGACTTGATCTCTTCGGAGGTGTATCCCTGCTTCTTCAGGTTGGCGGTGATGCGCTCCAGGGCGGCCGCGGCGAGGTCGGCCTTGCCTCCCTGCACGAGGTTGGTCAGCGCCTTGTCGACCGCATCGAAGTCCTTCTTGGCGTCCTTGACCGGGGTGCTGTCCATCCCGATCAGGGACGTGAGGAACTGCTGGGTCTTGTCCAGGTTCGAGGGGCGGCTGAGGGTGCGGAGGCTGTCACCGAGACCCTTGAGGTCGGTGCCGAAGACGCGGGCCGCCTCACCGCTGACCTTCCCGGTGCGCCCCAGCTCACCGAGGGACGTCGTCAACTTGTCCACGTCGGGCGGCGCCTCCTGCCCGATCTCGGACAGCTGCATCAGCCCAACCACCAGCAGGCCGATCCCGGTGGCAGCTACCGCCAGCTTCGCCTTCGTCGACAGCGCCCCGAACGCGGCGGTGAGAGTCCCCACGAAGCCGGAGGCGCCGATCGCTGCCCGGCCAGCAGCGATGATCTGCGCCCGGATGATGCCGTACGCGCCGGCGACCAGGAGCAGCCCGGCCCGCGCGAGGGTCACCGCGCGCATCGCGACGGCCAGTTGCAGCACGATGGTGAGGAAGCCGGGCGGCAGCGCGGCGACGACCCGGGCCGCCGCGTTCGCGATCTGGAGGAGGCCGACACCGACGTCGGACGCGGCGGTCAGCAGGTGGACCGCGGCGATGGCCACCTGCTTCAGGGTGTCACCCACGAGCGGGCCCTGCTCACGGGCGAAGTCCATGAAGTCCTTGACGCCGCCGCCGATCTCACCGCTGTCGGCGACCCGCGCGAAGTGCACGAGGCCGTTGACGGCGTCGCGCATTGAGCCGACCGCGAAGTCCTCCACCTTGCCCATGAACGTGTCGAAGCCGGGCGTCGCCATGCCCCCGCCCGCGATCGTCATGAGCCGGTCCAGCTGCCCAGAGGCGCCCTTGACCAGGCCCGACGTGTGGGGCAGGAGGGCGTTGGTGAGCTGGAGGCCCTTGGTGACCGGGGTCATCGTGACGCTGGCGAGACTGTCCGACCAGTCCCGGGTCTCGGTCTTCAGCACCGAGAACGCGGCCGCGGACTCCCGGGTGGCCGACGGCATCTTGGACACCGTGCGGTGGTAGGCCACTTCCGCCTTCGCGGCTTCCTCCGAGGCGGCCCCGGATTCCTCCACGGCCTCCCGGTACTTCTTCTGTGCCTGAGATGCCTCCGCCAGCGACAGGATCTGTGGGACGACCGCGGCCCCGAACGCGGCCACGGCAACGCCGGCCCCGGCGATCGCGCCGGCGAACGGGGCGATCGACGACGCCACGGGGATCGCCGCGCCGAACGCGGCGAGCCTCCGCTCCGCCCGGCCGGCGGTCCGGGACGCGTTGTTGAGTACGCGGGACAGCCGGTCTCGACCTTCGAGGACGAAGGTCATGGTCGTGGCCATGGGGGTCATCCACCCCCTTTGGCCTCCTGCGCCGCCTGCGCGGCCAGATAGTGCTTGACGTGGAGAACGGCCTGGTAGAACCGCTTACGCGGCAGGGACCCGAGTTCGGTGGGGCCGACGTGCAGGAGCTGTGCGATCAGCGTCCAGTACTGGTCGAACAGGTCCGTGATGCTGCCTCGCGGCCGGGCGACTACTTGGAGGTCTTGGTCGTCCCCTTGCCACCTTTTGGGCTCGCCAGCTCAGCCAGCACCGCGTCGACGTCTTCAGGGTTGTGGGCGAGGATCCGGCACTGCCGTGCCGCCTCTTCCACGTGCTCCTCGCCGACGTTCTCACGGACGCCCTCCAGCAGATCGAGGATCTCCTCGCGCTCCAGGCGGGCCTTGAGGCGGCGCTTCCACTGGGGAAGGGAGAAGCCGTCGAACTTCAGGCCGGCCTCCTGCCGCCGGCGGAACACCCAGATGATCGCGCTCATCGGGAGCGGCTTCTGCGCCTTCAGGGCGTTTTCGACGTCGTCCCACTCAAGGCCGGTCACCCGCTCGACTTCGGCGGACTCGATGGTGGCCATGTCCTGCGTGGAGTACTCCTCGACACGGTCGTCGTGAGCAAAAGAGACGATCATGTGGTGCTCGCTTTCATCCGCCCAGGCGGCGTTCGACGTCGTTGAGGATGCGCTCCACGTCCCGCCGTAGGCGGGGCATGTGGGGCCGGATGGTGTTCCACCACCAGTTGGCTTCGGAGTACTGGTCGGCCCAGCCGCCCCGGGACTTGTTGCCGAAGGTGGGGTGCCGCCAGTGGCCCTTGTCCAGGTTCTTCGGCATGGTCTGCCAGTCGGCCGGCAACTGGCCCTTGTCGACCCACAGCTTGGCGCCGCTGCCCGTGGTGACCGACAGGCGGATCGCCGCGGCGATCGTCGCGCGCAGCGGCGGCCCGGAGCGGCCCGGCCGGCTGGCGCGCCCGGCGCGGCTGCCCGGGCCCCAGACCCGCAGGGTGCGCATGGTGCGCTGAAGGTCACGGTGGATGGGGGTGGCGGCGTGCCGGATGCGCCGGTTCAGGTTGTTCTTCAGGGTCCCGTCACCGGCCTGTCGGAGGCGCCGCTGGAGCGTCGCGAGGTCTCCGGTGTTGGTGATCCAGAAGTCTCGCTGCGCCATGGCTCAGGCCGGGATGGTGACGTTCTCGGACGGTTCGCGGGTCACGGCGAACTGCACCTGGACCATGGCGGCGTCCTCCAGGTTCCGCTGCTTGGCCTGGGTCAGGACGCGTGCCGGGAAGACGTCCATCGTCCGGCCCGGGGTGTCGCCTTCGTCCATCCACACCACGTGGCCGTCGGCACCACGCTGGAGCAGGTCGCGGACGTCCGTGCCGGTCTTCGACGCGTACAGGGTCAGGGAGCTGTCGTCCGCGGAGATCGGGCCGTCGATCTTGCTGTTGAACTTGGTGCCCAGGGTCGGGGTCTCCACGACCTCCGAGGTGACCTGCCAGCCCTCCACGGCGCCGACTTCGACGGACAGCTCGGTGCCGGCGTTCAGTTCGGCACGCGTGGGCGCGGCCGCGTTGGCGATCGTCGGCACCCAGGACACCTTCGTCAGGCCGCGCCGGTAGTAGCGCACCGACGACGCGATCGGCGTTGCGGGCATGGGTCACTCTCCTTCGGTGGCGCGCCGGCGGGAGCGGGCGGGCTTCGGGTCGGGGGCTGCGCTGGCGGCGGCCGGCGGCTTGGGCGTGTCGGCGGCCGCCGGGTCGGCCGCGTCCTGCGGTTCGGGGGGTGGGGGGTCGACGGGCACCCAGCCGGCCGCGCGGTGGTGCGGCACCGCCGACGCGGCCACGGTGATCGTCTGGTCCTCGGGGAGGGTCGGGTGGCGCAGGGTCACGTAGTCGCTCATGCCGCTGCCGTCCTGATCACGCAGACCTTCACGCCCGTGACACCGCCCGGGTACGTGAGGGCGGCGCGCCCGGTGGACGGATCCCGGTACCGGTCAGTGACGGGGATGACGGTGAGGCCCGTCGTTGCGGCCACCGTGACGGTGCGGTCGGCGACGGCCAGGTCACCGTCGAGGACCTCGGGAGTCGCCAGGGTCACGTCTTTCGTCGCGGCGTCGGTGTTCTGCACCACCAGGAGGACGCCCGCGCCGGTGGCGCAGTCGTCCCCGCCCGATGCGGCGGCGGTGAGGAGGTCGTCGAAGCGGAGCCCCGTGAGGGGCACCACGTTCGTGGTGAGTGCGGCCATGGGCTGTCCTCTCAGATGGTCCGGCAGACGAGGGTGAGCAGCAGCCGGACTTGGACCCCGGAGGTGGTCTGTGGCTGGTGCAAGGCGGTGGCGCCGATCGCGCACAGGGCGCCGGGCAGGCCGATGCTGGGGTCGCCGTGCAGCACGTAGCGGATGACCCGGGCCATCTCGTAGACGCGGGCCCGGGCCGCGGCCACGTCGCCGTCGCCGCGGCGGGCCAGCAGCGCGACGGTGAGCCGAATGTTCCGCGCGCGGGAGGGGTCCAGCGCCGCCCAGTCCTCCTCGGTCGTGCCGGCGAGGAACTCGCCGTCCTGGTCGCCGTCGAAGCCGACCAGCACCCAGTCGTTGCGGTCGGAGCCGGTCAACTGCGGTCCGTCGGTGACGCCGGCGTCGGCGAGCCCGTCCTCGGTCCCCAGCCGGGCCACGACCGCGTCAATGAGTTCGGGCAGGTCGATGTCGCTCATGCCACTCCCGGGGGAAGTCGGTCCGGTTCTAGAAGCTCCAGCGCCCTGTTGGGGATGGCGTAGCCGAGGCCACTGATGGGCTCGCTCACGGCGTAGTCGTCGCCCCCGGCGACGACCGGGCCGCGCGCGCTGCCCCGCTGGGTGCGCCACAGGTGCTGGAGGATGACCCGGCCGGCGGCGGTGATGTTCGCCTTGGCCTGGGCGCGGCCGGCGGTGTACGTGAAGCGGAGCGGCCCGTACAGCACGCCGCCGTCGAGGCGTTGCACGATGCCGGTGTCCGGGTCCAGGTCCAGGGTGGCCGGGTCGTAGGAGGTGCCCCCAGCCAGGACCGGCACCACCGATGTCAGGGCGATCGCCGGAGTGTGGCGCAGCACCCGTGTGTCGGCCGTCGTGAAGCTGTGGCGCTCGGTGATGGTGCGGCGGGCGACGGGGCCGACGAAGTGCTCCACGATCCACGTGGTCGCCGCCGACCAGTCGCGGATCTCGTCGTCGTCGCCCGTGGCCCCGGCCGCGATGTTGAGGTGCTTCTTCGCGTCCGCCAGCGAGAACAGGAACCCGGGGTCGGCCGGGCGGACGTCGAAGACGTCGGCGTACGCGGCGGTCGGGCTGGCGAACTGCCAGTGCACGATGTGCCGCCCCGGCAGCGCCGCGGTGTAGTCGACGCTGTAGCGGCCCACGGTGGCCGGGGGATTGGTGACGGCCGGGCTGGTCGTGGTGCCGTCCGGCAGGGTGACGGCGAGCGTGACCGAGTCGGCGTTCGCCGGTACGCCGCCCGCGTCCGTGCAGCTGGCGGTGAGGCGTACCGCGGCCCCGAGATCGATCACGGCTCAGCCCCTCGCCGTCAGGCCCGCGCGGGCGGCATGCGCCGCGGCCAGCCCAGCAGGATCACCGCGTCGTACAGGCCGCCCGTCACGGGGCTGCCGGTGACGGTGACGACGACCCGCAGGTACCGCTGATGCCCGACGTAGCCGATCTCGAAGACCCGCTCGTCGTTGGCCGACGTGATCGCCGGTTCCGCGCCCTGGAGGAACTCGTCGGCAACGGCCGTCCAGTCGCTGCCGTTCGGGGAGTCCTGGACGGCGACAGTGTGCGTGCCGTCGGTGACCGTGCCGACGTTGACGACGACCAGCGCGGACCGGAAGCCGCCCTCGTCGGTCATCCGGTCCACGGCCACGCCGGTCGCGGTCGCCGAACGGGCGGCGGCCGGCGCGAGCGCGGCCTTCGCCAAGGCCACGCTGTACAGGCTGTGCCTCATGATGCGGTCCCCTCCTGCTGGTCGCCCGCACCCTTCGGCCCGGCCTGCTCGGGCTCGGACTTGGGCTTCGGCTCCGCCTTCGGCGCGGCCTGCTTCACGGGGGCCTTGGCCTGCTTCGTCGGCTTGCCCGCGGCCCGCTTCACCGCGGCCCGGGTCAGCGACCGGCGTCGGCCGGGCGCAGCGGAGGCGTCCTCCACCGGGGCTTCGCGTACGGCCGCTTCGACGTCCTCGAAGAGGTGTTCGCGGCCCTTCAGGACCGGGTCGTCGTCGTTGACGAGCGCCCCGACCTTCATCACGCGCGGCACGCCGCGCACCGACGTCGCGAACGACGACTTGCACCGCTTGATCGCCACAGCGGTTCTCCTTTCTGGCAACACAAAGGGCCCGGCATTGCCGGGCCCTTCGCATGAGGTTCGACTCCTACACGGCTTCTGGTGGCAGGTCCCCGTACCGAGCCAGGAGTTCCCTCGCCCAAGCCACCTTGTCGGCGACGCGCTGCCCCCTGGGCTGCCACGACGACCACAGTTCGAGATTGGCGATCCGGTTGTCTCCCTTGTCGCCGTTCTTGTGGTGCACCGTCTCATCGGGGAGCAGAGCCCGACCAAGGTGCGCTTCCATCACCAGCCGATGTTCCGCGTAACGCTCGCCACGGCGCAGCGTGTGAAACCGGTAGCCACGCGGATCCGTGGTGCCACCGCTGAAGTCCCCAGACAGCAACTGCTGCTTCAGCCCTTCGACCGTCCGGAACTTGCGGGGTTGGGCTGACCCCAGCGGATCCCCGTAGAGGCGATTCCGGTTCCAGTGCGTAGGGCAGAGGCCCTTCGCGTGTGCCCGCCGGGTGCAGCCATCCACGGTGCACGCCTGGTTTGATCCGTTCGGCGCGCGCAACCGCTCCGCGCTGCCGGGATCCCCCGTTCGCCGCCACCGGTAATAGTGCATCGAGCACATCCGGCGCGCCTGTTCAGGCTTGTCGCAGCCCTCGATTGAGCACTTCTCTGTCCCCTTGCGGCCCATGCCCCAAGTTTAGCTAACTCAAAGCATGGGCGTTCAGGATGCGTCAGACTGACGTCGCCAGATTCAGAACGCGCATACCTGCATCGTTAACCGAATCTGCCCCGACCCGGTAGTACGCGTACCAGCCGCGCTGGCCGGTGGGACGCCGGTTGGAGCCGACGAGGTGCGGGATGAACTCGATCGTCATCCCGAGCCGGTCGGCGATCACGTAGTTCGACAGGTCGCCGAAGACCGTGATGTAGTTGTCGCCGGCCGCCGCCGTGTTCCACGTGGCGTCCATGTCCTCGGACTCCAGCGCCGCGTAGCCGAGCAGCTCGTTCGGCTGGCCGTTGCCGATCCGCTCCCACAGGTCGGCGCCGCCGTTGGTGTCGAACTGGCGGACCAGGTTGTAGATCCGCTTGTTCGCGACCCAGGAGGCGTTGCGCCGGTAGCGGGCGGGGAGGGCTTCCTCCATGCCGTAGATGTCCGCGGACGCGAACGTCTCCGCCGTGGCGACGGCGACCTCGCTGGAGGTGCCGGCCAGGGCGGTGATCAGGCCGGTGGGCTGGCCGGACCCCGTGCCGGTGGCGAAGGCCGCCGCCTCCAGGATGTCCTTGCCCTCCGCCAGGAGACGGCCGACCTCGGTGGTCACGTTGGCTTCGTCCATCAGCGCCTCGATGCTGATCGGGACGAAGCCGTCGGCCTTGTGGACCGGCACGGACGGCTGGTCGAAGCCCGGGGAGTTGTCCCCGGCCTCCGAGCCTTCCGCGGACCAGCGCCACGACACGGCGCCGGCGGACACGCCGTTCCAGACGTCGCCGGTGGCGACGACCTTCCGCGCGGCCATGCGGATGTCGGACTTCGAACCATCCGACGTGAGGATGATCGTCGGGTCCAGCTGGAACGGGACCAGGTAGCCGCCCTGGGTGTCCGTGAGGGACATGGCCCGCTCCAGGGCCCGCTGCTCGTCGCTGGAGATGAGGTGGGAGTGGCCGCGGGCCATCTTCGACCAGGCGCGCAGGTACTCCGGCGAGGACGTCGCCAGGCACAGCTTGGCGATGGTGGCCTCGTCGTCGTCCCAGCGCTCCAGGATGTCCGTCGCCGTGCCACGGATGCTGTCGTTGCAGCCCCGCATCTTCTCGATCGCGGACAGCGCGCGAGCGCGCAGCTCGGTGCCGACGTCCTCCTTGGACCGGCCGAACGTGCGGACCTCGGAGAGGTCCCACGGGTTGCGGAACCGGTGGTCCTCCACCGAGTCGGGGTGCAGGATCGGGTCCAGGTCGTAGGAGTCGCGGGAGGACAGCGGCGTGCCGCCCTCCACCTTCGTCGCCGCCGGGCCCCGCTCGGTGGCCTTCGTGGCGCTGCGGACGCGGTCCAGAGCGGACTTCCGCTCCAGCTGCCGGCGGTGGTTGTCGACCTCGGCGAACTCCCTGGTCAGCTCGTCGAAGTTCTGCTCGTCCTCGGCGGTCAGCTCGGGCTTGTCCCCGATCCGCTCCAGCTCTTCCTTGATGTCCTTCAGGCGGATGACCGCCTGAGAGTGGCTCAGCTCCATCAGTCGTCCTTGACGGTGATGCGCGCGATCTTCTCGTCCATCAGGTCCGCGATCTCTCGGATCTGGCCCTTCAGGCGGTTGGTGCGCGCAGACGGGGACGGGTGCTCTGGGGCGAGCGGCGCGTCGGAAACAATCAGCGGGTGGCCCTCTTCGGCCGGCTCGCTGGGTACTTCGGTGGTGCGTGCGGGCAGGTGCCCTGGGGGCGGCGTGCTCGGCTTGGGGCGGGCAGGGGCGGCCGCGGGCGGCGTCCCCTCCCCGTCGTCGGGGTCACCGAAGAGCAGGGCGCGGGCGACCTCGCGGCGCGTGGCCGGGTCTTCGAGGCCCTGCTGGACGGTGAGGTTCTGGGCGAGGCTGTGGCGCAGCTCGCGGGTCAGGTCCCGGTCGCCGGTGATCTCCTGGGCGAGGTTGGCGGCCCGTACGTCTACCGAGGTGCCGGCGTAGGCGGGGAAGACGACGGGCCCCAGCTCGTGGAGGCGGACTTCCACGAGGGTCCGCTGGAGGGGGCCGCGATCGCCGGGCTTCCACAGGAGCTTGGACACTTCGACGGGGCTGAGGACCTTGTTGTCCTTGTCGCGCCACTCGTCACGGATGACGTTGAAGCGGAAGCTCATGCCAGTCACCGCACGGTCGCGGATAGCGTCCCGTACCGGCTCGATCAGCCAGTTGTCGGAGAGCCGGGAGCGGACGTACAGGCCCTGGTCGTCCTCGGTGAGTTCCTCGAAGGCGCCGATCGGGATGGACCCGATGAGCCGGTGGTAGCCGTGGTCGAACTGGAGGACCGGTGTCTTCTCCCGGAGCGACTTCCGAAAGGCGCCCTTGCGGATCTGCTCGGTGAACTCGCCCTCCCAGGAGTCGATCTGGGTGGGCTGGTCCCAGACCGCCGCGTAGCCTTCCAGCGTCAGCCCGTCGCCCGCATCGTCGTCCTGCTCTGCGCGGAAGGTGAACGGCACTGAGCGTTCGAGGGCCTGGCGCCGCATGGCGTCCATCGGGTCCATGAGGTCGTCTCCTAGCTCTCTACGGCGTGGGGGTAGGCGGGCTCGTCGGGGCCCTCGGCTTGCAGGTGGGGGGCCAGCGCTGTGGCCAGGGCACGGAGGGCGCCGGCGTCGGTCTGGCTGGTGCCGGGCGGCTGGAGCTGGACTGAAAACAGACCAGTGTGAGAGAGCAGCGACCAGTCCTCTGCGTCGACGGCGCGCTGCACGGACACGGGGGTGAAGCCGGCGTCCACGAGGGTGCGGATCGTCTGTGCCTGTCGGAACGCGATCTCGGCTGCGTCCTTGCGGTCTTCACGGAGGAACGGCACGTCGCGGCTGTCGTACCAGAGGCGGACGGCGCCGGAGGTGGACTGCGCGCGTACGAGGGTCGCCAGCGAGCCGGCCGCGTTCTGCCACAGCGGGTGAATCGTTCCGTCAGCGAAGCGGCGGCGCGCCTGGCTGTAGTTCGAGTACGTGGCGGCGGCCAGGCCCTCGGAGAGGCCGACGATGACCGGCGGTACCCCGGCGGCCGCGGCGATGCGGGTCTCGCCCGCGCCCTGGACCTGCGCGAAGTCCAGCTCCTTCATGCTGGAGCCGACGACCGTGATGTCCGCGCCGCCACCGACGTACATCGTCTTCCCGGCGTTGCGGGGGCCCTTGTGGTCGGAGTCCATGCGCGCCTGGAACTTCGCGAGGGCGTCGGGCTTGACCTCGCGGTCGAAGGCGACGATGACGTTCGGGGTGGCCCGGTTCTCGAAGTGGGCTTCCTTGTGCGCCGTCATCAGGTTGTCGTTGCGGATGTCACGCACGAGCGGCGTCATCCACGACATGCCCCGGTAGGTAGCCAGCGGGTCAGCGCGCGGCGCGAAGTGGCACACCTCGTCGGGCAGCAGCGGCACGGGGTCGCCGCCGGGCTCCGTGTACAGGTAGCCGATGCGCCGCCAGCCCAGCACGCCGCCGCGCAGCAGCCGCGGTTCGAGGACGATCTCCACCCAGTCCGGGCGCAGCCGTACGAGGTCGCCGTCCAGGGCAGTCCAGTACGAGTTCCCGACCAGGTCGGCGTCTTGGATCATCCTGACCAGGAGGTCCTGGGTGGTGCCGCCCGTCCAGGGCTCTTCCAGAGGGCGCAGGTCGGTGTTGCCGAACATCTCGGACGGCCGCCCGTTGTTGAGGCGCTGCCACTGGAAGCGGGCCGCGGAAAACACGTCCTGGCGCACGGCCAGGCAGGCGAAGAGCACGCCGTTCGTGGCGGCCTGGATGGCGTAGCCGGTGAAGTCGGCGGGCGCCTTCTCCTTGGCCTGGCCGGGCATGGTCTGCTGCACGGCCATCTGCGGGACCGTGTAGGTGTTGCCCGCGTACTGCACGGCCTGCACGTAGTCGTCGATGGTCGTGATCGATCGGCGGGCCGCCCGCCACAGGCTCACCACGTCTACGGCCTCCCGTCATCAGCGCCAGGAGTGGCGACGTCGGCGATCAGCAGGCAGTAGGCGATGAGCAGCACGCCGGCGGCGATGAGACCGATGCCGGCACCCCAGGCGAGGCCCGCGCCCACGGCGACCAGGCCGCCGCCGCTCCAGGTGCCGGCCCGGGCCCGCGCGAGGCGGCCGGGGACGTTCAGCCGTAGGCGACCCACGGTTCGATCTCCTCCTCGGTGTCGATGCGCGGCAGGGCGAGGAAGACGGCCATAACCATGGCGATGCAGGCGTCGATGTGGCGCTTGGACTTGCCCTTGGACAGGCGCCAGCCGCGGTCGGTCTCCCGGGTCGCGGCAGCGAGTACGTGGTCGGTGAGGATCGGGTCGTCGCCGTGCACGAGCGTGCCTTCGGCGATGGACCGGTAGGCGTCCTGGCAGGCCGGCACCATGTGGGAGGCCGACTGCGGGAACTCAGCCATCGGCAGGCCTTCGTCCAGGAGGACTTCAGCCGACCGCTGGAAGTAGGCGGGGTCGTAGGCGACGGTGACCAGGTTCAGCGTCCGGTGCCGCTCGCGCAGGTGCGCCTCTACGGCCGCCACGTCGATCGTGGAGGCCTTGGTCGGCGTCCACACCTTCGCCTGCACGCGGACCTTGCCGTCGTCCCCGAGCTGCGCGACGACGACCGCCACCGAGTCGTGCTTGTACGCCATGTCGACGGCCGCGTACGCCGACTGGTCGGGGTCCAGGTCGACGTCCCCGGCGCATGCCTCCCATGAGCCGGGCGGCAGCCACGACTCGTCAGCCCGCGTCCACTGACCGAGGTTGTACCGCCGGTACTCGAACTCCTGAACCTGGTAGTACCGGGCCACGGTGTCGTCGACCCGTACGAACGCCCCAGCTGCCGGGTTCGCGGCGAGCACAGCAGCGCGCAGCTGCTCTTCGTCCTGGAGGTCGAAGTTGCCGTCCTTGACGCCGTAGTGCACGAACAGGAACCGCGAGTCCTCGATCTTCCCGGCGTTGACCTGGTACCCGTACAGATGCTTCCGCCCGGCAAGCGAGTCGAGATCGGCGCCGGGCGTCGTCGTGTTCAGGACCAGGCTGTTCGCACGCTTGACCAGGCCGTTCGCGATGACCAGGTGGACGCGCTCCTTGTTGCCCACCCACTCGTGGATCTCGTCCGCCGCGAACATCGACGGACGAGGCCCGTCGTTCGTGCCGGCCGCAGCCGCGATCCGGTACGCCCGGCCGGGCCCGGACTTCACGAGGATCTCCGTGTCGTAGGCGTCGACGTGGTGCTTCAGCGTCGGCGACTCGGTGCAGCAGTTCCGCATGTCGCCGAACAGCAGGTCGGCCTGCTCGAACGACGCGGCGCCGACGGGGATGACCGGGGAGCCCTTCGGCCCGAACAGCGGCGGCCCCAGCAGCTCGAACAGCATCACCCAGGCGCTGAGCGGGGTCTTGCCGTTGCCCTTGGGGACTTCGAGCATCGCCTCACGGAACCGGCGCTCCCCGGTCGTGGGGTTGTACTCATACAGCCAGTACAGGAACTGCTTCTGGAAGCGCAGCAGCCGTACGGGCTGGCCGAAGTAATCGCCCTCCCCGTACACACAGTGCTTCTCGATCCACCGGCAGACGACCGGCCCGTGCGTCGGCCAGCCCAGCGACCGGGGAGCGCTAAGCGGTCTCGCCGTCGATGACGTCCTGCCCTGCGATGACGTCGAAGCGGGGGTCATCGTCGTCGTCGCCCCCCGCCATGAACTCGGAGTTGAGGTCCGATAGGGACTTGGCGGCCTCACCGAGGGTGACGCCCAGCGACAGCCGGGCCCGCGGCGACAGTCCGAACCGGTCCTCCAGCTGACGCACTTCGGCCTGCACCAGCTGCATGTGCTTCAGCAGCGGGTTCATCACCGTCTGGTCCCGGTAGCCGCGCACCATGTGCCCTTGCCTCCGCACCGTGGCGTGCGACCGCTCCAGGTCGTCGTACAGGCGGTACAGCCGCTCCAGCGCGGGCAGGTCAGAAACCCGGTCGGCCAGCTGCGCGACCGGCGACTCCCAGTACGCCGCCCACCGGTCCCGCACGCTCTTCAGCAGTCCCGCCGGTGGCGCCGGCCGCTCCGCAACGCCGGCGTTCTCGGGGATGGCCTCCAGGCCCTGCGCCCGGTTACGGCGCTGGCGCTTCTCCGGGTCCTTCGGCGCCGGTCCTCTCCCAGCCATCAGGACCTCCCGCCTCGCCCGGCCTGTACACGTCGATGCCGTCCGCCCCGGCCAGCAGCAGCACCTCAACCCCGGGCAGCCGCTCGCGCAGGACATCGGCGAGCCGCTCCAGCTGCACGGCCGGCACATCCCGGGCCACGCGCACCAGCGCCGTGTCGCCAGGCCGGATCACGGACAGCTGCGCCTCGAAGTCCACGCGCACGGTGACCTGCTCAGGCGTCGTCGCCACTGCCACTCCTCTCGCCCGCGGCCTGCCAGCTGCGCAGCACCTCGTCGGCCGGGTCCTGCTCGTACCGGTCGAACCAGCGACGAACGTACTCCTGCCACTGCGGGGGCCGCTCGTTCATCGCCCGCAGCAGGCACGTCTCTTCGGACCACCACAGGACCACCGACCGCGCCCCGTACCGGTCCCGGTAGTACGCCCGCCGCTTCCGCTCCGGCGCAGTCGAGATGATCCAGCAGCGGCGCACCTGGTGGTTGCCGAGCAGGAGCCGCTCAAGCGCCGCGTCCCGGGCCTCGGTGACGATCGGCAGGTGCGCGTCGATGAACTCGTACGTCCCGGCCAGCGACATGGCCTCGGAGAGGGCGTCCAGGTCCAGGATCAGATCGTCCGGGTCGGCGTGCTCGCTGATGTACCGGTTCTTGCCCGCGCACGGCGGCCCGGCCACGAGCACGATCTCCAGACCGGGGCTCCGAGTGTCGGCCATCGAGGATCCGCGAGTCGAGTTGCAGGCGCGGCACAGGACGCGCAGCTCACCGTCCTCGCGGCCGCCGGCGCCGACAGCGACGACGTGGTCCGCGGTGAGGTTCTCCGCAGGGTGGGAGTCACGCTGCCAGCCAGGACAAACCCACCCGAACTGTTCCACGTGCGCGCGGACCGCGTCCGCGCGCCGGATCCGCTCCCGCCGCGTGTACCCCTGACGGGCCCGGGGCCCGGCCACGACCCGGCGCCGACCACCTTGATCGCAGCGCGGGCACTGGCCCCGAACCGGCAGGCGGCACCCCGGGCAGATCGACGGCGGGCGGCTCACGATCACCGCCCCGCTAAGAGGTCCGAACTCAGTTCGCGATGGATAGCCGCATAGCCATGCATGTATATGCGCTGCATACTCATGCAGCTAATCACCCTGAGCGGGGTTCGGGTGAATAGCCAGACCCGTACAGGATCATTTTCAACAGCGGAGCGGGGTCGCTGGGGGTGCGGCCGGTCTCGCGGGGGGTAGGCCCCCCTCCCCCACCCACACATCGCACCCTATGTCCGTTTCGAGCGGTTCTAGGCGCAGCGATGGTCGGTGAGTGCATAGCGATGCATGGATATGCGGTGCATGAGTATGCGGTGCAGTATGCAGGTGGTGATCCACTATGCAGTGCCATGCATGGGGGGGGTGGCAGGGGGGTGGCTGCCTGCCGGTGGCCAGCCGTGCCGGGCCGGGGGGCCGGGCGGGTGGGGGTGGCGGCGGGGGGCTGGCCGACCCTGTCTACCCGCCGGCCCGGAGGTCGGCGGTCCTCATGTCGCGGCAGACGCGGTGAGCCAGGTGGCTGTTGCTCCGGTCGTACGGGTTGCCGCCCAGCCAGAGGGGTCGGGTCTGGTCCACGGTCCTGGACCACGGGTGTGTGGTGCCGTCGTACGCCGGGTCGGCGTAGCGGTGGCAGAGCCAGCAGTCGGTCTCCTCTGCGAACACCTGGGCTTCGAGGCGCAGCCGCTGGAGTTCGGCGAGGGAGGCCCGGGGGTTGTAGGCGGCGAGCGCTTCGGCCATGCCTGCCCCCTCGGAACGCAGTGAGCCCAGCGCGTGGGCTGGGCTCGGAAGGCTGGGGCGGGTGGCAGGTGGGGCGTTGAGACCTACCCCGACAGCGCTGGCACCGTCTCACAGAATGAGTGCGCGCTGACCGCCTGTCAAGTAGTGGCTGGTCACGGGCCTTGACAGGTGTGGGTCAGGCTGGCTGTGGGTTGAGGGCGTCGGCGATGTCGGCGAGGTCCCACAGTGCGAGGGCCTGACCGCGGCTGGGGTTGGGCATGGAGCCGACCGGGGCGATGGTGCGGCGGCGTGCCCAGCTGCGGTACTGGGCTGGGCGCATGCCGAGGGAGTAGGCGGCCTGGGCGGTGGTGACTAGGGGCCGGCCGTCACGTCCGGTGCGGGTGGTGCTCACGCGTCCAGTGTGCCGCCCAGGGCCGGGGTTCAGCCGTAGTAGGTGTCGGTGTACCGAGGCCCGCCGGGTTCGTCTTCGCAGCCCTGGTCTCGGTCGGGGCTGCCGGTGTGGGTGATGACGAATGCGTAGCCCTGGGGCAGCGTGCAGCCCTTGTCGGTCCACGTGTTGGCGATGGCCGTCCAGATCATGAGCAGCACGAGGGCCGCGATGATCTTCTGGGGTCGGGAAGGGCGCCAGGGTCTGGCGGTGAGATCGGACATGCGCCGCATTGTGGCGCGCCGTGAGGCTGGCGTGGAGGGGGTGTGACGGGGTTGTGACGTACGGCGCGTGGCGTCGCGGCGCCTACCACGAGGCGGCGCTGTGCGTCCAACTCCTGCTCGTGGCCAAGCTGCTTGGTGGACACTGCCCTGGTGGTAGATCCGATCAGTGTGGCCGGCACTCCGCGGCGAAGGCTCTGACCTCCGTCCTGACGAAACGGCTCCAGTCCAAGGCCGGCATACGCCTCGGTAGCCGAGACGAGCGGCGGCAGGTGTACGCACGTTTCCAGTCGGCAGCGACGGACACGTACTCCGTAGTCACGGCCGTGAGGCTGGAGCAGCGCCTGTACACGACGTGGGTGGGGCGGGGACGCTGGGCGCTGACGTACAGGCCGTTCGCGGCGCAGCGCGCGGCTGCTGAGGCTTTGACGAAGGTGCACCAGGTGCAGAGCGAGCTGCTCCAGGCCTACTTGGATCTGCGGCTGGTGACGAATCCAGCGCCGAAGCAGGCGGCCGATGCCGTCCTGGACCGACTCAACGCGATGCTGGCCCTGCCTACGTCCACACCGGATGCCGAGTTGTTCGGGGCGACCAACCTGGTCGTGGAGGCGCAACGTGAGTTCACGGACGTGTGCCGCGATGATCTCTGGTACCTGCCGAAGCGGTGGCAGGCTTACCGGCTCGACTGGTGGAGGGGCCGGCGGTGGCGGCGACACCGGCCAACTTGATCGACCGCTGGGCGAGGCCTGGGCCGTTGTCGGTGGCCGTGGCTATGGTGCGGTCATGGACTGGGGAGATGTACCGGGGTGGGCCGGGCTCGTATTCGCGCTGGGGGCCCTTGAGATCAGCCGACGAGCACGCAGAGACGGAAGGCGGAGCGCCGATGCTGCGGAGCAGTCCGCTACCGAGGGGAGGCGTAGCGCGGACGCAGCGGAGCGGTCCGCCACCACTGCGGAGCAGACGCTCGCTGACCAGCGTCGTGACGCGACCGAACGCCGGGCGGCCGAAGCTGAAGCAACTCGCCCGAGGGTGAAGCTGCGCATCGACGCCGCCAGCGGGGACAACTACCGGCTTCGGAACTGGGGCAACGCGGCCGCCACGGGCATCAGGAACGTGGAGCCGTGCGGGGCGGTCGATGACTGGCCGGACTCGCTGTCCCTGCGACCGGGCGAGGCACACCCGTTCATGATCGCTGGTGACTACGACAACCAGGAGCCGACGCAGATCCGCGTCACCTGGGACGGCCAGCAGGAACCGGTCGTCCTGCCGGTCCCGTGATAGACGGAGCGAGGCCCCCCCCCCACCCGGGGGGGGGGGGGGTCCAGGGGGGGGGGGGGAGGGGGGCGGGGGGGAGGGACAAAAACTCCACCCCCCCGGCGGGGGCGGGGGTGGGGCGCGCCCCCCCCC